>JASJGV010000573.1:0-13135 GCA_033791325.1 Desulfobacterales bacterium
TAGACATTTGCCCTGCGGGCGTAATTGATTGTTGCGAATAGCCGACGGTTTAACCTAAAACCTAACACTTAAAACCTAAAACGATCTGTTTCCCCTCCAACCCTTGGACCCTATTTTAAATAACGCCCCACGGCCATTCCCCGAGCCCTGTCATAAGTTGAAAGCGCTGTCAGGAAATCGTAATAGGCAGCAATACTTCTGGTTTTTTGGGCTGTCAATCCCACCTGAGCGGTCAACAGCACCGAAATCTCCGCCGCGCCCTGCGTGTACAGTTCAGAGGTTATACGAAGCGCTTCGCCGGCACTCTCGATACTCTTTTCACTCACCTCCAGCCGCTCCCAGGCATCCATCGCCTTGAGATACGCCTGATGGAGATCCAAGCGAAGGTCGTTACGGGCTTGAAGGGTCTCATTTTTAGCTGTCTGCCATTCAGCCTTGGCGACCCTTGACTTATTCATCCGTTGATGTCCATCAAAAATTTCCCACTCTGCCATGACACCCATGAGATAGCTGTTTTCAATTTCTGAAAAATCGTCACTGTCAAAATCATAAGACCCGAAAGCACTCATGGTTGGACGAAATTCGCGGGAGGTCTTTTCATAGGACTGTTCCTTAATGTTGGACATGGTCTGGGTCGCTTTCAGCTCCGGCCGATTCTCTATAACACTGAAATCAAGGTCTTCGGGCTTTTCCCGGATTTCTTCACGGGCCGGTACAGGGAGTCCACTATATGATATCAGGTCAGATCCGATGGCCGTGTTCAAAGACGCAATTGAAAACTGGACCCCATTCTTTGCCCGGATGGTATCCTCACGCGCCTGTGCCAGTTTGACATCCAGGTTCAACACATCGGTCTTAACCGCAGACCCCGCGTTGAAACGTACCGTCGCAACCCTGAGGCTTTCTTCCAGGCTTTTCACCGACGCCTCCTGTACCGCAACAAAAGCCTGAGACTGCAGCACACCGTAATATCCCCGGGTCACCTGGTGAATCAGCTCATTTTGGACTGCCCGCAGACCCAACTCCCGAAACTGCTTGTCCGCTTTGGCCATCCGGACATGAATGGCATTGATGCCGCCGTTATAAACCTGGTAATTCAAACCAATGGAAAACCGCATATGATCGGTATGATCCGGATCATTCGGGTCAAAATCCGGATCCCTCATATCAAGATCTTTCTGGTTGAGCGCCATGATAAAGGCCTGGGGAGGGTTATCGGTCATGGAATAGCTACCCGACAGATACAGACGTGGATAATAAGCAGATTCTGCCTGTTTGATCATGTACTTGGCAGCGTTTATTCGGGTGATACCCGCTTGAATACCCGGGTTGTTCTCAAGAGCGGTTTTGATACATGTCTCAAGCGTCACGGCCTGACCCGATATAGACGTACCGAGAACCATGGCCAAGACCAGTGCAATAACCAGAAGACAGCAACAAGGTTGCTGAAGCTTCCCTTCCTTCATGTTTCTCTCCCTTTTTTTTAGCCGTAAGCTTTAAGCCGTATGCTATAAGCTGCTTACGGCTCCTGTCTAAAACGCATTTCCTGATCGCACACCTATTTTCTTTAAAATGGTGGCAGCGGGGCAAAATCTCGTTAATGAAGATTGCAACAAATTGGCTCCTACAAAACCTGTCAGAATCAACCAGTAGGTGCTATACATCCATGATAATGCGACACTCAAAAGAATCATGAAACCTGCAAATCCAAATATAATTTTATCGATGCTCATGATGGGCCTCCTTGTTAATGTTTTTCCTTAAACACGGAAATTCCATCACGCAAGTTAGATGCCAGCATTGGCAACCAACGGATGTCTTGACAGACCGGTTGTGAGATTTGTAATTTTCGATGGCCCTAAGGCTCCTGTTTCAGTGGGATATCCCACTTCTTCATGTACTTCCATATGGCGGTTCGACTCAGCCCCACCCGCCTGGCAACCTCTGCCTTGTTCCAGTCACATTCCGAAAGAAGTGATTCAAGGTGTGATTTACTGAGGTGGTTGCGACGCCTGGGTCGGTGGAAGGGTTCAAAAGATGGTGCCGCTAATCCTGGTTGATACTTCGCTTTTCGCAGTTCAATCGGCAGATCGAAAATGTCGATCTCTTTTTCATTACACAGCACAAAGGCGTGTTCGATGGCGTTCTCCAGTTCACGGACATTTCCAGGCCAGGAGTGATCCATGAAGAGCCGTAGGGCGGTCTGGGAAAGACCCTGGATCTGTTTGTCTGTTTTCTTATTCTGCCGGGTAATAAAATGACTTGCCAGAAGAGGTATATCCTCTTTTCTATGCCTGAGAGGCGGTACGTCAATGGGGAAAACCTTCAAGCGGTAATACAGATCCTGCCGAAACTCCCCGGTCCGTACAAGCTGGTAAAGATCTTTATTGGTGGCGGCGACTACCCGGATATCTATCTTTCGCTTTCTGGACTCTCCCACGCGCTCGATTTCTCTCTCCTGTAACACCCGCAGAAGCTTGACCTGGATGAAAGGGCTGATCTCCCCGATCTCGTCCAGAAAAACAGCCCCTCCGGAGGCTTCTTCAAAACGTCCCTTGCGATCCCGAATAGCGCCGGTAAACGCTCCTTTCGCATGTCCGAAGAGTTCACTTTCCAGTAACGATTCGGTCAATGCACTACAGTTAACCGTAACAAGCGGCTTCCCGGCCCTGTCGCTGTTGTAATGAATCGCACCGGCCACCAGCTCCTTGCCCGTACCACTCTCGCCCTGAATCAAAACCGTCACTTCACTGGTCGACGCCGCCCGAATGGCAGAAAACACGTCCTGCATGACCCGGCTTTTGCCAATGATATTGTCGAGTCTGTGGACCTCTCCCAGTTTGCGTGAAATTTCTTCGATCTGCCGGCGCGCTTTTTTCAACTCTGTCAAATCCGTAACAGTTTCGACAATCCCGATAACACTGTCATGACCATTCTTTACAAGCCGGGCACTCTTGAGGACCGGTACATTATGACCGTCTTTATGGCGCAGGGCGCACTCCTTGGCATCTACGGCACCTCTTTCATAGATACCGCATTCCTTGACACCACTGGGGCAGCTCTTTTTGAGGCATAGATTGAATCTGAGCATAGTGCAGGTTTGGCCCAGGGCCTCCCGGGCGCTGTACCCGCTGATCTTCTCCATAGACACATTCCAGGAAGTGATTTCACCTGTCCGGTTGAGCGTAAATACACCATCAGCCATGGATTCCAGGAGATACCTGGCAAATCGGGAGTCGAGCGTGTCTTGCTTGGTCTGTATCATTGTCACCTGCCTAAAGGGATCGTTACAAAAAACACTTGGTAACGTTACCTAACGTTATACAGACACCATAAAACCAAGCAATACCCTTGTCAAATCATTTCTCATAATGATCACTTAAATACCATACCCAGAATAAAGTTATATTATCAGCGTGTTATGATTCTTTCATTTCTATTTATGTCTTAAAACAAAATTGTTACCCGGCTTTGTTCTCAGAACCGCTTGACAACGGAAGCCACTTCGGAATAATTACGTCTTTCGAATTGAGGTGGGAACCATACGGAATGGGCACCATCCCTTAACGGTGATATTTTCGCGTCAGCCCGCCAGCGCTGAAGTATCCGACCTTCGCTCTGACGGGTTTATTTATCATAAAAGGGAGAATGAGTATGAGTCGTCATATGCGCACCAGGTTATTGGGGCTGGTACTTTCTGTTTTGTTTTTATTCACCGGCCTGGCAGGCTGCATCAGCCATATGAAAAAATCCGGAGGTCCGCCCCCCCAGGTACAGAGCGCTGAACCCCCGGACACCTTCCAGACAAAACAGCGTCTCCAGGAGCTCGATGCTGAAATAGCCAGGGAAGAAAGGAACGTTTCCGATCACCGCAGTCTCATCAACATGACTTTTCTGGACCTGTGGAAGATCGAACAAGGGGGGCCTTCCTCGAGCCGGGGTGGCATCAGCCAGAACGGGCCCGTGGATGTGGAGCATGAAATTATCCGCTTGCAAAACGATATCGCCGCCATTGAAAAAGACATTACCATCCGCAAACGCCGCATTGCATCCATGACAAACGAAAAGGCCCACATCCTGGATCAGGAGACCAGAGCCTGTTTCCCCGGAGACACGCTGGTGCTGACCGACGAAGGCCTCTTGAAGCCCATCAGGCTTGTCACCCCCGGAGACAGGGTCATGACCTTCGATATTGGCTCCCAGACGGATATCCCCAAACCGGTCCTTGCCACCTATCAAAGCGAAAACAACCACTATTATGTGATTAACCACGCTGTCCGGACAACAGCTTTCGAGCGTCTTTTGACGGAAAACGGCTGGAAAGAAGCGATACACCTCAAAGTGGGTGACAAGGTTTTCACCGATCAAGGACTGACCACCATCCACACTCTGGATATCAAAAAAGAAGTTCAGACAGTACACAATCTGCAGGTGCAAGACGCCCATACTTTCTACGTTTTCCACAGCGGCGACAAACGTTACCTGGTGCACAATACCGGTGGCGGTAGCGAAGGCGGAAGAAACAAATAATCCAGAAAATTGATATAAACGTCTCGATAACTTGAGGTGATCTCTATGATTCGTTTCCTTTTGAAATTAGCACCCTTGTTTTTAATTGTGTTCGGTTTATCTGCCTGCAGCGGCACTTTACAGACCGTCAAGGGAACCTTTGGCGGTGCCGTACAGAACGTCAAGGGAACCTATGCCAAAGACAACGCCAACAGCGCCTACGACCGTAAAGATTATCCGACAGCCCTGGCAGGTTACCAGAATGCCGCTGAGTTGGGCAATGCCGAGGCACAATATTATCTTTCCTTTATGTATTTAGAAGGCAAAGGTATTGCACCGGATACCCGAAAAGCTTTACTGTGGATGCAGAAGGCTGCCGGCGGAGGTTTTACACCCGCACAGGTTCAAATGGGCCTCAAGCATCTTGCAGGTTCGGGGGTCAGCCGGGATCCGGTAAAAGCCCATGCCTTCTTTGAAAAGGCCGCACAGTCCGAAAATCCCGAAGCGCAGTACTTTTTAGCTGTTATGGCGGCTACCGGCCAGGGGACCACGCGAAACACCGACCAGGCCTTACGCTGGTTCAGGATGGCCAGATCGAACGGGTTTCCCGTCCCCCAGGAACTGCTGACCCAAAAGGGTATTGCAGCGTTAGGCTACCAGATGAACCAGGCAACAGCGCCCGCCAACACGTCCACGGTTCCTTCGGGGAAAGAGTTGATCCGGCAGATCCAGTCAGGATTGACCCGCCTCGGATTTCAACCAGGCCCCGTGGACGGGGTCTTCGGCGGAAAAACAGCATCGGCGATCAAGTTGTTTCAGTCACACGCCGGTCTTGCCATAGACGGCAAAGCAACCCGGGTAGTCCTGAAAGAAATAAACGCAAAAAACTAACTCACTATATCCAGAAAAGGGATCACGACATGATACAGCCCGTCGAATGGAAAACAGATCTCCAGCTACTTTCCAAAGAAGACCTCATCAAAATTCATGCAGCCAGCCTGCATATCCTGGAGCATACCGGTATGGTCATGCCCCTCACGGAAGAACGGCTGAACGCTCTTTCGGATTTTGGCTTGGAGGTAGAGCGCAAAACAAATATCGTCCGTTTTCCGCCGCACATCGTTGAAGGCGCTATCCAACGCGCACCCGCATCTTATATGCTCCACGCCAGGGATCCGGAGCACAACCTTGTCCTGGATGGGCGCCACGGATATCTCTGCCTGGACGGCACCGGTCTCAAGATAAAGGATCTGGAATCAGGTCGCATTCGCAACTCCACTTATAACGATCTGGTCGATGCTGCACGGGTAGCTGATTTTCTACCGCAGATTTCTTATTTATGGCCGTGCGTCAGCGCCCAGGACCGGCCTTCGGCCACCCAGCCCCTTTACGAGCTCCAGGCCCTGATGAACAATTCCGGGAAACATATCCAGGCCATGACCGCCGCAAACCCCTTGACCGCCAAAGGCACGGTAGAGATGGCTGCCGCGGTTGCCGGGGGCAAAGCTAATTTGAAGACAAAACCGATCATCTCGAATTTTCAATCCAGCATCAGCCCCTTGACCTGCAGCGCCAAGGGCCTGGAGGCAGCTTTGATCTTCGCAGAAGCTGGTGTTCCCGTCGGCTTTGTGACCATGCAGATCGGTTGCGCCACCGCACCGGCCACCATAGCCGGCAATATGGCTTTGGGGAATGCTGAAATCCTTGCAGGTATTACATTTCTCCAGCTTTTTTATCCTGGAACGCCTTCATTTTACGGATCGTATGCAACCATGATGGATTTAAAAACCGGGGGTATGACCGGTGGAAATCCTGAAGATTTCCTTCTTCAGGCGGCAGCCATTCAACTGGCACGGCACTACAAGCTACCCATCACCATCGGAACTTTTGGGACGGGCGCCGTGAGCGATGAGTGGCGCAGTGGTGTTGAAAATGCCATATCCTGTACCGTCAGTCTGTTTGCCAGGGGAGATATGATCTGTGGTGCAGGTCTGTTGGATGGGGCCACTATTTTCTCTTTTGAACAGCTGATCAAGGACTGCGAGATATACGACATCCTGAGGATCGTCAGCCAGGGTATGACCATTACGCCGGAAACACTCGCTCTCGACGACATACATCACATCGGGCCCCAAAATCACTATATGGTCAGCGATCATACACTGAAACATATGCATGATCTCTGGCGACCCACCGTCAAGGGATGCCACAATAGCGCTGCGACCACAGATAAAGGCGTCTCTCATTCGGATGCAGCGGCCGCAGAAAAAGCCCGGGAAATATTAGATAACCACTTCCCAGATCCCCCTGACAACACCGAAGTGCTCCAGGAAATCATAGATACCTACGATCGCATGGCAATGGAAATATGATAATAAAATCGTAGTACGATTTTATAGAACGCGACGGTGTCGCTCCAATGCAAAAGGCTAAAATTCCTATCCCTGCAGCATGCGAAGCACTGCCGAACGGCATAAGCAACGGGGAATTCAAATTAAAATCCTTAACCCGGGTGAACGTGTTTGGTCATAAAGTATTGACTCCCGGCTTCCTGATTCAGGAAAGAATCCTTGAAACCAACACTACGGTAGAGTTTACGCGCTGAGGTATTATTCTCCTGCACTTCTAGTGTCATTTTACAGCAGTCCATGCCGCAGGCAATGTCTTCGATTTCCCCCAGGAGAGCCCTGCCGACCCCCTTGCCCCTGTAAGCTTCCAACACCATGAAATCATGGATATTTATCAAAGGTTTTGCATGAAATGTCGAAAAACCAAGGAAACAGATGGCCATCCCCACATACCTACCTTTTGTTTTAGCCAACAAAACAACGGCGTTTGGCGTCCGCTCCAAACCAGGCACCAGCGCATCCAGCACATGCTTTTTTATCTCGCTTCGAAATCCCAACAGACCCTTTGCATAGGCATTTAATAGATAAGGTATCACCAACCGTTGTTCATGATTTGTGTAGTCGACCGGAACAATTTCAACAGGATCTGTCACTGGTTGTCTCCCCAAGCAGCCGTCAGACCCAGCCACAGTAGTGGTCTACCGTGTGTGGCAGTTGACTCCCGGTAGCGTGGGTCTGAAAATGCGGCAATATTATTGGTTTCCGGGTAAAATAGAAACGCAGTTTACGTTAAATTCCACTTGATCTTATTAATATAGTTATTTATAGTTTTGAGGCGTATCAAAATATTAATTCATTTTTATTTACTGAGTCTAATTCATTGTTTTTTTTAGGAGGCTGGACATGCTAAGTACCCGATCACTGTGGACGACCATCATGGTATTCTTTACGATTTTAGGGCTCCTGACGTTCATGGGCTGCGGTCCCTCCAAAGAAAAGCAGCAGATGTCAGGCTTTATCTCGGAATACAGCCAGACAGTGGACACATTCGTCGAACTTTCCCAAAAAACGGATACCAACGGAATCTCTGAAGTTAAAGCCAAAATCGAATCCTTAAAGTCACAGTGGTCGGACATGAAAATTGACCTGTCAAGCGAGGTCACCCCCCAGGTCCTGAATCAAATGGACGACGAGTTCAAGGTAATCACAAAGAAGTTCCAGGCCATCGCCGCAAACGCGTAAATCATGCGCCAGTGAATCGCGGATCCCGTTTTGCAATCCGTGCATTCAAGGCTTCCATAAAATCGGAGGTCCCAAATGCACGATTCAAGCCCTTGTTCTCCAGGTCAAGGGCCCGTGTCACGGCTTCGATCATGGGTTTGTGTAGAATTTCTTTGGAAAGCTTGACTGAAAGTCCCGCCCCGTGAGGCGGAATCAATTTGCAGGTCTGCTCTATAACGAATTGCATAAGCTCACCGTGGGGAAGCACCCGGTTAACCAGACCCAGATCATACAGTCTTTCAGCGCTAAGCCGCTCTCCAAAAAACATGATTTCCTTGGCTCGCTGAAAACCGATCATCCTCGGCAGCAGGTAGCTCGAGGCCAGTTCCGGAACCAGTCCCAGGCGTACAAAGGGCAGTTTTACCCAGGCATGCTCAGAAACATAGATCAAATCGGCACACGCCAGGGGTATGGTGAACCCACCGCCAATGGCCAGACCGTTAATGGCCGCCACCACCGGCTTGTTGAGTTTCCAGAGTTTGAGACAGAGACGTTTCTGGGCAAGGTCAGCCAGATCCACTTCCTGCTTGGTCTCCTCGTCCAGAGATTCTATTTCTGCAAAGTCGAGATACATGCCGCTGCTGAAAGCTTCCTTCGCCGGATCCGTGTTTTCAGGTGATACCGCACCTGTCAGTATCATGGCGTGGGCATTTTCGTCTTTTTCCACGGCATCTGCTGCACGATAGAGATCCAGAAGCATCAGAAGACCCAGGGCATTCTTGATTTTGGGTCTGTTCAATGTCACCTGGACAATACCCGTTTCAGGATCTTTCTCATAACGTATCTGTTTGAACTCCATGATATCTCCTTTATCTCGCATGCGACAAACCCTTGCGGGCAACTTCCCAGAGTCCCTCGGCCAGGGTCGGATGTGCATGGATCGTCTCTGCCAGGTCCCGGGCGGTTGCACCCATTTTTATAGCCAGAACCGCCTCCGCGATGAGCTCCGTGGCATGCTCTCCGATGATATGCACCCCCAGAACTCGCCCGGACGGCTTCTTCGTAATCATTTTGATCTGACCGGATATCTCACCTTTGGCCTGGGACATTCCCAGTTCCCGGAAAAGAAATGTGTCTGCGTTATAATCGATTCCTGCGGCTTTTGTCTCACTCTCGGTAAGACCCACGTCGGCCACCTCCGGAAAAGTATAAATTCCCGAGGGTACAGCGCCATAGTCCATCTGTCGTTGGCCACCCAGACCGTTTTCCATGGCCACGAGGCCTTCCATTGAAGCCACATGTGCCAGCATGATTTTTTTGGGTCCCAGGACATCTCCGATGGCATAGACATCCGCAACCTGGGTTTTCATGTTTTCGTTGGCAAGAACCCACCCCTTATCGTCCAGACCCACCCCCATCTGCGCAAGTCCTATGCCCCCTGAGTTGGGCGCACGGCCGACTGTCAGGAATATCGCATCTGCCTGGAGTTGACGCTCCTGATCTGATGCAGGGCTTGCATGTTCGTAAAAGGGTGATGGCCCCAGGCTGGCCATCACTTGCCCCGAGGCTGTCTGCTCATAACCGGCTATGGTGGTTTTCAAGTGAACAGCAATCTTATTTTTTTTCATTTCCCTGAGCAGGGTCTTGCTCATATCCAGATCTACGTTAGGAAGGGGAATTAAACGGTCCATGGCTTCCACAACCGTCACATCTGAGCCGAATTGTTTGAAAATAAAGGCAAACTCTGCACCAATAACACCCCCACCCAGAATAATGATTTTCCGGGGCATGGTTTCCAGTTTCAAAACATCGTCGGAGGAGAGAATGTGCTTGCCGTCAAAAGAAAGATTCGGCAGGCCCTGGGGGCGGGAACCCGTTGCCAGTATGAGCTTATCCCCCACCACTTCGTGGGATTCCCCCTCCTGGTCCACTACCCGGACAAGGTGCGGGTCGACAACTTCCCCGGTCCCCCTGATCAGCGACACCTCCCCGGTCTTGAAAGCTTTGTCGATGCCGTTCACCAGAGTCGACACCACCTTATCCTTGCGGGCCATGATGGCTGAAAAGTTTGGCTGGATCTCCCCATTAAAATCGATGCCATATGTCTTTAACCGTTCCGCTTTCCGGGCTGCTTCCGCCGAACTCTTCAAAGTTTTGGTTGGGATACAACCCCAGTTCAGACAAGTCCCCCCAAGATTATCGTTTTCGATTACCGTCACCCGGGCACCCAGTTCCGCTCCTCTCAAGGCCGCCACGTATCCACCCGGTCCTGCGCCCAAAATCGTAATTCGTTTCGACATGTTGCATTCCTTTCCCGAAATTTAAATTTGTCCAGTGCCCTTTGCGGCACTGGACAAATTTAAACTGACTATAAAAAAACCTGGTCTGACTGTCAAAATAAAAAGTGGCTACCCGTAAACCTCAAGCCGGGCTATTTGGCAGTCCCTATATGACAACTCCTATAAACCCGGCACATCATAAAAAGGCCACCCATCAATACTTTTGGATAATGCCTATCTTATTGACATGTCCCGACCTTTTTATGTATCATATCATTTTGGTTACCTGCTGACAAAATTTTTGTTCACCTACACTAAACAGGAGGAAAGTTTATGAAAAAAGTATGGATTCTTTTGATTGTTTTAGCGATGGCAATAACCGCCAGTGGTGTTCAGGCCAAGGACTGGAAGGTCGTACGAATTGGTGTAGAGGGTGCTTATCCCCCTTTCAGTTACGTGATGCCCGATGGGAAGCTGGAAGGTTTTGACATCGACATCGCCAAGGCTCTTGTTGCAGCCATGGGCGCTGACGTCAAACTGATACCCCAAGACTGGGATGGTATTATTCCAGCTCTGATGGCAAAAAAGTACGATGCCATTATCGCCTCCATGTCCATCACCGAGGAGCGCAAGAAAAAAGTCGCTTTCAGCGATAAGTATTATAACACCCCCGGTAAGTTCGTGTGCAAGAAGGGCGCCATGAAAGAGTTTACCCGTGCAGAGGTTGCCCAGGCCACTATGGGCAAGAGTATTGCTGTACAGCGCGCCACCATCCATGACCGTTTTGTCACCGAGCAGGGCGGCGAAGGTGTAAAAGTCAAACGCTACGGCACACAGGACGATGCCTATCTGGATCTGGTGGCCGGCCGTGTGGACATGCTCCTGGCAGACAGTGTCGCCATCGATGACGGCTTTTTAAAGAAACCAGAAGGACAGGGTTTCCAGTTCATCGGACCGGATCTATCCGAGGTAAAATATTTCGGTGAAGGTGCTGGGATTGCCATCCGAAAGCAAGATACAGACCTGGTGGAGATGTTCAACAAGGCTATCAAACAAATTCGTGCAGATGGTACCTATAAAAAGATCCAGGACAAGTATTTCGATTTCAACGTTTACGGCGAATAAAATCGTTTCACGATTTTATATGACGCGACCTTGTCGCTATTTTGTAAAATGGGGGAGAAGTTCTCCCCCATTTTGCGTGAACAACCAACATAGCCGTAGGCATGTGGTCCTTGCTTACTTAACACCTAACACCGCTTCTTGCTTACCTAAAACTTAACACCTAACACTACCTTTTGATTAGTGTTAAAAAAAGGTGATGCCATGACCACCAAAAAAATTGAAAAACAAACCCTGCCGGTTTCCAGCATGGGAAACCAGCGTGAATTGACAGTTATCCGCTACGGAAGTGGCTCTACCGCTAAAAAAGTCTATATCCAGGCGGGTCTTCATGCGGATGAGGCCCCTGGTTATCTTGTCATGCACCACTTGATCAACCTGCTCGATGCAGCAGATGCTGACGGAAACATCCCGGGAGAAATTCTGCTGGTTCCCGTGGCCAACCCCATTGGCGCCGGCCAATGGCGGGACGAAGTCCTGAGGGGGCGTTTCGATTATTTCGACAATATGAATTTCAATCGAAATCACCTGGATATTACAGAAAAGGTAGCCAAAAAAATTCAGGAGACCCTGTCCGATTCCCCTGATCAAAACAAGAGAGTCATCCGGCAGGCAATGGCTGACATTCTACACGGATTGTCACCCGCTGATGAATCTGCCCAGCTCAAACACCTGCTCCTGTCCCTTTCCTTTGATGCAGATATCGTTCTGGATCTTCATTGTGACTACATGGCCATTACCCATGTCTACATGGGGACCCCCCTTTGGCCAGAAGCTGCTGACCTTTCCGCCCAGGTCGGAGCTGAAAGCACCCTGTTAGCCAAAGTGTCCGGTGCCAACCCCTATGATGAAGCCTGCAGCAGGATCTGGTGGGAACTGGCTGAAAAGTTTCCCGCCTACCCCATACCCCTTGCCTGCCTGGCCGCCACCATCGAACTTAAGGGAATTTCAGATGTATCCCATGAGTGGGCATCCCGTGATGCTGAAAACATCTTTCTTTTTCTGCAAAGACGGGGCCTGATTTCCGGTGAGGCTGCGGAACTGCCGCCCTTGCGAAACGATGCAACACCACTGCGGGGGGTGGAACACGTCAAGGCAACAGTGCCTGGTGTGGTCGTCTATTTCAAAGCGCCGGGCGATCTTATCCAAAAGGAAGATCTCATTGCCGAAATCATAAATCCGTTAGAAGACGATCCAAAGCACCGTGTCACTCGCATCGAAAGCACTATCGACGGCGTTCTCATTTCTATTAATGTCGACCGCTTTGCCAGACCCGGTCGTCTCCTTGCCAAAATCGCCGGCAAGGAACCCTTGACAGAGAAGGGGGAGAAGTTACTTACTTTGTAGGATTTCTCACTTTACTCAGGCTGATGGTTTATGGTCATCCTCATTCTATAAAAAATAGGATTTTGGTCCAAGGTCAAGGCGGACCCCTATTTCAACCCGCCCTGCAAAAACAGCGGAATAAACATCCATACTAAAGTATTTTGAGGCGTTAAAATGAGATCTCAACACAGGATTTGGGCCAAAAGACATTTTTGAGATAGTTTCTAATAAACGACCACGAAGGTACGCTTTCGTGGTTTTTTTTTGAGACCTAAGGTGAAAGTCAGGCATATGCATATATCAGAAGGTGTCCTAAATGCGCCGGTGCTG
>JASJGV010000574.1:0-3470 GCA_033791325.1 Desulfobacterales bacterium
TGGTTTGGGCTTTATCAGCGTTTAACTTCTCCTGGGCGGCAATACAGGCCAGGCGGTAATTTGCTTTCCGGATGTCGGCCCTCATTTTTTTGATAAAGCTGTCGCGTTTAATCGCGACGGCGTCCAAACCTTTCTCTTTGAGAGAAGACATACGGGTTACAAGTTTATCACCGGCGACTTTCTTATGACCTTCTAAAAACCCATTTCTTTTGAGACTCATAGTAAATTTTCCTCCTGCTTCATAGTATAAGCTTTTTTAAATATCGAGAACGGCATTCCACTATAAATCGAAGCGGCTGTCAAATAGAATATAATAAAAAGAGGGACGCAATTTAGTTTTGCAGTTTACAGATTTTTATTGCTAAGCGGTACGCCCCCAGTATTCTAACAATTCATACTCGTAAACAAAACTCCATGTAGAAACTGATCGTTTAAGATAGTTTCGTAGAAAAAAGGAGTTTCCAATGTGGTCGAGCCTAATTAGTATTATTGAAAAAAGATGGCATGAGAATCGCCAGCCACGTATACGTCTGGCAAAAGCCGTGCCCGCTTAAACGAAACGTTGCAAAACCTGCGATGCTCCAACTTATATGCTGTTTTCGTACTGATAAAATTGTTGTGATATCATCAAATCGACCGTCAAAGCCTCATAAATGATGATATATGGAACCATTCCAAACGTGGCTTATTCTCATACATGTTTTGCGCTGATAGTAGGTTTTCGGTAATATATTGAAGATTCCTCGCAGCAAGCTACGGGGAATGCGCTCGCTATTGCGGTTCAAAGCAACAGATTTGAAATCGACGCCTTTTGACCAATTCATCCAAATCATATATTTGTTTGGAACACACCTAAATCTGGCTTCATCTGGCATTCAATATCCTAAGTATTATCTGATCAGACCTCATACTGAGTTCATTAGTACATTTCAAAGCTTATCCTTTTCCGCAACCTCCCTTCCCTGAGAATCTAATTCAGCAATACATGTAAATGTAACCTTTATTACATAAACCATTATAGCTGAAATTATATTTATTTAACATAACCCATAGCTATAATGGTTAAATTTTGCAATGCGTTAACGGTGGCATTATTATTGCTTAGGACATATAGTGATTAGTATTTTATTTCAGATAGGAGATGGCTAATAATGGAAACAGCATATGATTTTGATGGATATCGAAGAATTAATGTGAGAAAAAATTACCAAAAGGAAGTATCGTTTGCCGTTGATTCGAGGATTCTACCTGCAACAGTAAAAAATGTTAGTATAGGGGGCGCACTTATTGCTGCCTTCAACATACCAAAAATTAAAATCGGAACAGAAATATTGATTTCTATTCCTTTTGCCTTAGGAAATGGGAGCATGAAAAGAAAAGCTAAAGTAAAATGGGTCGAAAATGATCTATTTGGGATTGAATTTATTTAAACATCCAAGATGTATAATCTTATCATCACGTTATATAAATATTATGGATTTTGACTCTGGAACCGAAAATTTAGAGATCGAAACAGTTGAGCATGATTCGATAATATATTTTTGTGGGAAAAAGGCGGACATCATAAATAATTCATCAAGATTTTTGGATCAGGGTCGGCTTAGTGTCTCTGCTACAACATTTTTTAATGTATATTTTAATAGATAGCCCATATGACATCCCTGTACCTACTCTGTTCCCAAGCATATCAAAAAGTTCCTTCGCGAATTTAGGAATATATTAAAAAGCAATTATCGAACAATCACCGTTGCAGACGAGGAACAATACACATGTGGCCAGCAGCACGATCATCGGAATCTGAACTGGAATCCGTTCTATCATTTAGAACGCTATTGTCTCAAAGAAGGTCTGGATGATTTAGAGGTACGTGATTTTCTCGAAAAGCATCTTAAACGCCGGATTATTTGTGAGTGTCAAATCCTGATCGGGGAAAAGGAAATTCGGAAAAGAGATCTTATACGACAGTTTGGGGTGGATATGGAAGGCCTCGAACTGGTTGATTGATATTGATGTACTGGGAAATGTCTGCAGAACCCATTTCAAGGATATATCCGTTCTGTGTATATACTGATATCCTGCGGTCAAGCCTGTTCTAAATTTTCCATTTTGAAAATCGAAATACCAATTTAGTCGATATTAGCTTCGAAAATCCACTTAGATTAATTGTGTTACCGACCGCAGAATTTTACCTGAAAATCCCATATAGCCCCTCGAATTTTGCGTTTTCATAAGAAAAATGATATCTGCATACTTGATCGAGTTGATTAATGTTGTGGATATATTCCGAGATCACACGGTTTTTGGGGTCCGTTAATCGGGGCATAGTCTCAATATTTATCATGGCTATCTGCCATTTCACTTCGATGTTGGCACCGAAGAATCGAAATCGACCTGGCAGGTCTTTGGCGGAGTCGGCTATGAATTTATAACCTTCGATATCGTTGCGGGTTACCGCCATCTGGCTTACAGCTTCGATAAAGATGATACAGGCGGGGAATTGTTTAACGATTTAATCGTCAAAGGGCCGCTACTCGGTGCTAAGTTTCGGTTCTAAGCCTGCGATTGAGGATTACCAACAAGAGAGAGACGAACTTCTTGAAATAATAAATCTTTTCAACTGTCATCGCTATGGTCATAGTGCTGATACGTTTCTACGCCGCAACCGAATGATAAAAGGAAGATAAAATACAAAACCCAACTCGGTCCATTTCAGTGATAATGACAGCCATTCTGCTTGCCGTGTGCCTGTCTGGTTTGCCGGCCGCGGCCCAACAGATCACCGGCACCCCTGGTTCACCCAGTGCCACGACCACTATCTCTGGGGAACAACTTCCGCCGCCGCCCGACACAACGTTCGGCGGCAAGATTGAACGCAATGTTATTGATTCGACTCCCTACTGGCAGCCTCGCGTGGTGCCGCCGAAGGGTGCACCAAACATTCTTCTGATCATGACCGACGACGCGGGCTATGGTGTGTCCAGCACCTTCGGGGGCGTCATACCCACGCCGGCAATGGACCGTGTCGCCAAGGAGGGTCTCCGCTACACCCACTTCCATTCCACGTCTGTGTGCTCGCCGACGCGGGCGGCGCTCATCACGGGGCGTAACCATCACCAGGTTGGCACGGGTTCGATACCGGAATTGTCGACCGGCTACCCTGGCTACAACAGCATCATGACCAAGGATAAGGCGACGATTGCCTGAATCCTCAAGGGGCACGGCTACGTAACGTCCTGGTTCGGCAAGAATCACAATACGCCCGATCTCCAGGTCAGTAAGATCGGGCCGTTTGATCAGTGGCCAATCGGTCTGGGCTTTGACTATTTCTACGGGTTCATGGGTGGTGACACAAGCCAGTGGCAACCAGCGAATCTGGCCCGCAACACGACCTTTATCTACCCATTCGATGACAATCCCGATTTCAACCTGGTCACGGCAATGGCGGATGACGCGATTGATTACATGAAGAC
>JASJGV010000575.1:0-3324 GCA_033791325.1 Desulfobacterales bacterium
GCTTAATGGAAATCAATCCAGGGGTCCAATTTCTTTCCACAGGTGGAACCTTTCAAAGACTCAAAGACATTCTTGGGCAGCAATTGTCTGCCACTTTGAAACAGGTTTCCGAATACACCGGTCAGCCTGAAACTCAGGGCGGGCTCGTAAAGACACTGGATTTCAAGATATATCTTGGGCTCTTGACTGAGACATACAACGACGCCCACAAGGGGGATCTTGCCAGGACAAACAGTGTGCCCATCGATATGGTGGTGGTGAATCTCTACCCCTTCAAGGAAACCATTTCCAGGGAAGGCGTGACCCCGGAACAGGCTCGTGGAAATATCGATATTGGCGGACCGTGTATGATCAGGGCTTCGGCCAAAAATTTTATCCGGGTTGCATCGGTGGTTGATCCCGGGGATTATGATATGATTATCGCGGAGATGGAGAAAAGTGCCGGATTTACATCTCTTGATCTTCGTTTCCGGCTTGCACAGAAAGCATTTGGGCATACGGCGGTTTATGACCGAACGATTGCAGACTTTCTTGCATCAAAAAATCAGGCAGAAGTAACCGATTGCTATAATTCTTAAATCAGAACTTATTTATAGGGGCGCCATAAATATGTTCCGAATAAGCTTCTCGGCTCCAGGGGCTTCCATTTTTTTTCAAAATGACCTATCATAATTTTGACAAAGGCGATAGTCCATCATAAAAACACATACGAAGTACCCTTAAGAAATATATTTCAAAAAACAATGAAAAATTTCATGGTTTTTTTCGTGGTTTCGTACTTTCGTGATATTAAAATCTTTTTCTTTTCCGGTTTGTCCGGGTTGGGAGCTTGTCATGCCTGAAGATTTGAAAAAAATGTACAGTACCATCGTCGAGGATAGCTTTCCTGCAAATATGGAGATAAGCTTTGTTGATAAGGATAAGCGTCAGACTCTGTTTTACGAAAAAGTCACTTGGGTGATCGATGGTGTCCAGAAAGGCTTGCGGTATGGAGAAAACCCCGGTCAGGAAGCGGCACTTTTCAAACTGGTGAATGGCAACCTCATGCTGGGTAAAACGGAAACCATCCAACCGGGTCAGTATCTCGCGTCGGATGTTGAACTGCTCCAGTCGGGTAAACACCCCGGAAAAACCAACCTCACAGACGCGGACAATTCCCTCAACATCTTACGCTATTTTGTGGACAAGCCGACGGTCGTTATTGTCAAACACAATAATCCCTGCGGTGTTGCCCAGGCAGACACTCTGGTCGATGCCTACAACAAAGCCAATATGGCGGACAGAGTGGCGGCTTTTGGCGGTTGTATCGCGCTTAATCGACCTGTGGACAAAGCAACGGCAGAAGCCATTTCCAATCAGTATTCAGAGGTTGTCGTGGCCCCGGAGTTTGAAGAAGGCGTTATGGATATTTTTTCCTTAAAGAAAAATCTGCGCGTCATTCGGATCGACAATATCAACAGACTCCAAAACTTTGTAGGCAAGCGATGTGTTGAGTTCAAAAGTCTGATTGACGGCGGTTTCGTTGCCCAATGGTCTTTTGTCCCTGCAGCCCGTTCAAAAGAGGATTTGATGCTGGCCGAGTGTACCTATCAGGGTCAGACATATAAAATCGATCGGGTGCCCACGGAAAAAGAATACCGGGACCTGCTTTTTGGCTGGCTGGTGGAATCTGGTATCACCTCCAATTCGGTGATCTATGTCAAAGACCTGGTTACCGTGGGGATTGGAACAGGAGAGCAGGACAGGGTCGGTGTTGCTGAGATTGCACGGGATAAAGCGTATCGGAAGCTGGCGGACAGGTACTGTTTTGAATCGTTCCAGACATCCTATAACGACATGAAGGATGCCGCCGCACTGTCCGAAATAGACCAGCGGGTGTCTGAAGAAAAGGGCGGTCTGGTGGGATCTGCCATGGTAAGTGATGCCTTCTTTCCTTTTCGGGACGGGATTGACGTGGGTATTCGTGAAGGTGTTTCTGCGGTTATTCAACCTGGCGGGTCCACCAATGATTATCAGTCCATCGAAGCATGCAATGCTGCCGGTGTCACCATGATGTATACCGGTCAGAGAAGCTTCAAGCATTAAACCAGGTTTTTTCAAAATTTCTGTGTCAAGATGCTTGACATTGTTATGCAAATCGAATTTTATAGGCGTTCAATAGCTGAAAGCGTTAAGCAGTAAGCAGTGAGCGGTAAGCCGCTTAAAGCTTACATCTTACAGCGTATTTATAGAGACAGCTTCTAATAAAGGTGGGTGACTATCAATGAAAGACATCATATTCAGTTCCTGGGCGGGCCAGGTCATCGATAATCGTGATGACTCAAAAACAGATTCCAGCGCAAGTCAGGAGATTCCATGGCCTGAAAAGCTGACTGAAAACGAATCGATCAAGGCCTTTATGGGATGGGATGGGTTCGTAATTCGTTCAGAGGATGTTCATGTGGTAGACCTCTGCCGGGCATACATGGAGGCTGTCAGGAACCAGTCCTGCGGAAAGTGCATACCGTGTCAAAGCGGAACAACCGTCATGGCCAAAACATTGGAGGCGATATGCAACGGTGAAGGCAGGCCATCAGACCTTATCTATTTGAGAGATGTGGCCGATACGGTACATCGCACGGCCAAGTGCGGTATCGGAAAAACCGGCCCGCTGCCGATTCTGCATGCCTTGACCCATTTCCCGGAGCAGTTTGCGAATCTGGTTGATGAAAAGAAAGCCCTGACGTCCGGTCAGTATCATGCCAACGTCACGGCGCCGTGCATGGAAGCCTGTCCGATTCATCTGGACATCCCCCGTTATGTCGAGTGTATCAAAGAAGGCCGGTTTCAGGATTCACTGGATATCATTCGTACGCGATTGCCACTTCCGGGAATTGTCGGGCGTGTCTGTGTGCGACCGTGTGAGGAGAATTGCCGTAGAGCCAACCTGGATGAACCTGTGTCCATAAAATACCTTAAACGCTTTGTGGCGGACCAGGAACTGGCCATGCACAAGACACCCGCCTACAAGATCAGCCCATCGTCGAAAACAGGCAAGGTTGCCATTGTCGGGGCGGGACCGGCAGGTGTTACCTGTGCCTATCACCTTGCTCAAAAGGGCCATGCCGTCACCATCGATGAACACCTGCCTGAACCCGGGGGTATGGCGGCAATGGGTATACCCGACTACCGGCTTCCGAGAGACATTATAGGTAATGAGGTTGAGCAGATACAGGAACTGGGTGTCACTATTCATTACGGCACAACCATAGGCAAGGACATCACCCTTGAACAACTGGAAAGCGACTTCGATGCTGTATTTATCGGTATCGGGGCACAGGACAG
>JASJGV010000576.1:0-3899 GCA_033791325.1 Desulfobacterales bacterium
AAGGCATTTCCAAAGAGAAATATAACCGCAGTGGTCGTCTGGGGTGCTGGCGGTGGGACCGACACCTGTAATCGGATCATACACGCTGAGATGTCCAAAGTCCTGGGCGTCAACGTCAATGTCATCAACAAGACGGGCGGCGTGGCCGGTTCGGTGGGTATGGCCCATGCGTATAAGCAGCCCCACGACGGCTATACGCTCTGTGGTTTGTCCGAGTCCAATGTCACCGCCGGTGTACAGGGTGGCTGGGATAAAAAATTTGACGTCTGGGAGACTTTTATTGTGGGCGGATCGCCGGACATTATCTCCGTGACTCCCAAAACCCCTTACAAGACCCTTAAAGACCTTATTGAAGCCGCCAAGAAAAGCCCGAATAGCATCAGAGCGGCAGCCAGCGGTGCCGGTTCCATCCACCATCTCAATCTGCTGGCTCTGGAAAAAGGCTCTGGGGCCGACTTCAACTTCATTCCCTACAAGGGTTCAGCTCCCAGCCAAAACGCGGCCATGACCGGTGAGGTTTCAGTTGTCGTGACTTCTCTGGCCGAGCAACAGCAACTGCTGCGCGGAGGGAAATTAAGGGCCTTGGGCATGTTGATCCCGGATTCATTCAAGGTCGAGGGATTGGGAACGATCCCGTCATCTTTCGATGCCTATCCCGGACTGTCCAAATACCTGCCTATTTCCCAGGCCATTGGATTTGCCGTGCCGGCCGATTCACCTGAAGACGCCAAAGCTGTCCTCAGGAAAGCTTTCAAAAAGGCCATAGCCACTGAAAAGGTGAAAAAATGGGCCAAAGATAAGTACGACCTGCTTTCGGGCAAAACCGGTGCGGAATCGAAGGCCGTATTTGATGCACTCGAATCGAATTTTGCCTGGACCCTGTGGGAACTGAAAGCGGCCACGGTTAATCCGTCTAAGCTCGGTATTCCGAAACCGTAATGATCTTTGGGGTTGATATGAATAAATGACTGCAAATGGATAAGCTTTAGACATTGAGGGCATGCCGCTTGCGGAAGGTGTTATCCTTATATTGCGTTTGAAATAGGGATTACAATTAGCGAGGGAGATCACAATCTCGCCTGCGGCTGTCCACAATGTTATAAAAAACAAAAATTCGTTAGGGATGGGCAGGGTGAATGCATCATGTTGGACAAGGAGAAACTCAGGAAGGCCGATTTTTTTTCAGGTCTCATTATTCTGTTCTTTGGGGTCTGGATTGTAAGACAGGCCTTCAAGATGCCCATGAAAGACAGTTGGGGTGGCGTCCAGAATGTCTGGTTCGTCTCTCCTGCCCTGTTTCCCCTGTTAGTTGGATTCGTGATTGTCGTTTTGGGCGCACTTCTGAGCAGGACGGCGTGGAAGACAGTCGGCAGAGAGGAAATCGGCAAGGTCATCCGCTGGTTGTTAAGCAAAAACAATTTGGAATTCCTGATCAGTGCACCGACGCTTCGTTACTATGCCATTGTCACCGTGTTCCTCTCCCTTGTTTACCTGAATGTTCCGAGAATCGATTTTTTCCTTACCAGCTTTCTTTTTCTCTTTGTTTTCATCACCATGTTTTATTTCGATGATGACAGACTCCTGAAAAAATTTTTCTTTTTCTATCTGGCCGGTGTCGGTGTGCTCATCTTCTATTTTGCCGCAGGAATCGATTCATTGCTCCATAAGTCCATACCCTATGCCGATGATGGCTTGGCCCTCTTTTTCATCCTGTCATACTGTTTTTATGCCTGGGTACGGGTCCGAAACAACCCGATCTTAAGAAAAAAATACAGAACCGCCATGATCATTACGCTGGCCACGCTGATTATCGTCCTCCCGATCTTCAAATATTTTCTGCTGGTACCCATGCCTACTGAAGGTCTCGTCGTAAACTTTCTGGATAAGCTGTGGTACCTGGATTTCTGATTTTTTCCGATGGAGGTGACGCACATTCATGTCTGTGTTAGAAAGAATAGCTTTCTATTTTGAAACGGTCTTCCATCTCGCTTCAGAACCGACGAATCTGTTCATTCTTTTCGGATCGGTCATTCTTGGCATCATGTTCGGTGCGATGCCGGGTCTGACCTCAACCCTCGGTGTGGCCCTTCTGACTGCGATGACCTATGGTATGGGACCGGCCACGGCAATGATCTGCCTGCTGGCCATCTATGTGGGTGGCACCTACGGGGGGTCCTATGCCGCCATTCTCATCAATATCCCCGGCACGGCTGCCTCCGCTGCTACGGCTCTGGACGGGTATCCCCTTGCCTGTAAGGGGGAAGGGGGTCGGGCCATCGGCCTGACCACCACCGCATCCGCCATAGGGACCATAATCAGTATGCTCTTCCTGGTGAGCATTTCTCCTGTTATTTCTTATTTCGCCCTTCAGTTCACATCCTTTGAATTCTTTCTGCTTGCCTTTTTTGGAATTCTTATCAGCGGCACCCTGACCAGCCCTGACCTGGTGATTAAGGGTTGGATCGCTGGTTTTCTGGGGCTTTTCATGGCCTGCGTGGGCCGGGATCTACTGCAATTTTACCCGAGATTTACGTTCGGTTTTTCCGAAATGGACAGTGGAATTGAGGTGGTTCCCGTGCTCATCGGGGCTTTCGGCATTCCTCAGATTATACAGGTTCTCAAGAATCGGCTCATCATCGGGGAGACGCAAAAATTCCAGAAAATTTTGCCTGAATTCGGCACCATTGTCAGAAATATCTCCCATATCATCAGATCCGCCCTAATCGGTGTAGGGATCGGATCCGTCCCCGGCATCGGAGAAGATATTGCAGCATGGGTCTCGTACGGCGCGGCTAAAAACATCTCCAAACACCCTGAACGATTCGGCAAGGGAGAGTATACGGCCGTGATCTCTACAGAGACGGCCAATAACGCATGTGTGGGTGGGGCCATGATTCCTCTGCTCAATCTGGGTATCCCGGGTAGCCCCCCGGCAGCCATGCTGCTTGGAGCCCTCATGCTCCACGGGGTCACGCCCGGTCCTATGATCACGTTTGAACACCCCAATTTCATCATTGAGGTGGCAGCCATCCTCCTTCTCGCCTCCATAACCATGTGGGTCGTTGGTATGCTGCTGGCCAAACAGGTTGTCAAGGTGCTGCGAATCCCACCGCCCCTGTTCATGCCGATCATCGGGATCTTATGCATCATCGGCTCTTATTCCTTAGGCCTCAGTGTGTTTAATCTCTACCTCATGCTGCCGGTGGGGATCATCAGTTATTTTCTCACTGAAATGGGATATCCCATCGCACCTCTGGTGATTGGAGTGATTCTCGGCCCGATGGCCGATGAGAATCTCCGCAGGGCCTTAATGGTCTCCCAGGGCAGTTTCTTGCCCGTTTTTACCCGCCCTGTTTCATTGATTCTGTTTTTGATCATTTTGTGGACGATCGTAAGCCAGTTTCAGTTTTATAAAAATTTTAAAGACAAACTTGTTGCCAAGGTCTTTCGCAGGAAATCCCGCAAACCGGACCTCGAACCCGAAAAGCCTGTAGAGGATTAATATTTTGATCGGTGTATCTCCAGCATATTTTATTTCCCGTTTCAGTGAGCGATTCACGCCCTTTGATGTGGCTGAGGGTCTGATCGACCTGGCCGAAATGGGCTTCCTCGGATTTCAGTTGGAGGTGTTCCACGGTGAAAATCTTGGAAACTGGTTAAACGAGGGTGCCCGGTTGGTTCGCCATCGTTCCCATGATCTTGGGCTGGTGGCGCCCCAGTTTGTAGCCCATTTCATGATGCAGGACTTTAATAGACCCGAATCGCTCAATTCTGATTCAGATATAGAGCATATACGTTCGGTGTTGGATATTGTTTGCCTTTTTGATGAATGCTCAACCATTACCATCCCCCTGGGTCCATTTGAGGGAGGGCACACCCCGATGGAAAAGGACTACAAA
>JASJGV010000577.1:0-9120 GCA_033791325.1 Desulfobacterales bacterium
CCTTGGATACGTCGAGTGCCTGGGCATCCGTATTGGCGCAGATGAATTTTACCCCTTGCAGATTCCCGTCAATCATGTTGTTGATTGCGTTGCCACCTGCGCCGCCAACACCAATGACCTTGATTTTAGCTGTTTTGTCGTTTTCTACGTAAGTAAACATGTTTCCTCCCGTTAATTAGGTTATTGTGACGCCATTCTAAATTGAGTGTTTCAAATATGATAACTCTCCCAATTACTTGGGAGACCTATATGACTTCCTTGAACCATTTACGCATTTGGCTCATGACACCGTTGAAAATATTTTTATCCCGTATCCTGAATTTCTTGGTAGCCTGATTTCTGACACCGTATATGACCAGACCCACCCCTGTGGCATACATGGGGTTGTTGACGACATCCACGAGGCCGCTGATACCACTGGGCTTTCCGATCCGGACCGGCAGGTTGAATATGGATTCTGCGATATCGCCGATCCCGTCCAACAGAGCTGTACCGCCGGTCATGACCATGCCTGAGTTGATGAAATTCTCCATACCCGCCCGGTATATTTCTCTCTGGACAAGGGTAAAAATTTCTTCCATCCGTGGCTCAAGAATTTCTCCGAGAATCTGCCTGGGGAGTTTTTTAGGCTCTCGGCCACCCATTCCCGGAACTTCTATGGTTTCCTCGCTGCTGATACTGTTGGAAGAGCACGTGCCGTATCGGGTCTTAATCTTTTCCGCCTCAGCCAGAGGAGCGCGTAGGCCGATGGCGATATCATTGGTCAAGTTGTTACCCCCCAGACTCAATACAAAGGTATGCTTGATATTTTTTCCTGAGAATATGGCCAGATCAGAGGTGCCGCCTCCCAGATCCAGAAGTCCCGTACCGAGCTCTTTTTCTTCATTTGTTAATACAGCTTCTCCGGAGGCCAGAGATTCCAGGACAATATCACAGACATCCAGTCCGGACCGGTTGGCACATTTGACGATGTTATGGGCGGAGGTGACGGCGCCGGTTACGATATGAATCTTCGCTTCCAGACGGACACCGGCCATGCCGACCGGATTCTGAATACCCGTCTGTTCGTCCACGATGTATTCCTGGGGCAGGACGTGGATAACTTCCCGATCCATGGGTATGGCTACGGCGCGTGCTGCGTCGATGACACGATCGACATCGGTTTGTGCAATTTCCGAGCCTTTAATGGCGACAATGCCACGGCTGTTGAAACCGGTGATGTGTCCACCGGCAATGCCGGCATATACGGATGAAATTTCACATCCGGCCATCAGTTCAGCCTCTTCGACCGCCTTCTTGATTGAGTCCACCGTCGACTCGATATTGACGACCACCCCTTTTCGAAGTCCGATGGATGGGCTCGTACCAATACCGATGATGCTGATATCATCGTTGGAGACCTCTCCCACCACGGCACATATTTTAGTGGTTCCAATATCCAGACCGACGACGATATTTTCATGACCCTGCACCTTACACCTCCTTGTGACCCTTGGCGGGTTGTTTTTCCGGATTCAGATTGACAACAATTCGATTGGGATTGTTCAGATCTATTGAGTTCAATATCGGTATGTTCTGATTTTTCTTGAGATAAAAGAGGACCTCCTGAAGTCTTTTATATTTACTGGGGTAGTCATTATACCCCAGTTTGAGTGCCCCCAGACGGTTGCCCGCGTAAATTGTCAGGCCGATATCCTTGTCCACTTCTATTTTCCGTATCTCTTTGTTGGTGAGAATGCTGCCTTCATGTTGTCCCAGTTTTAAAACCGTCATGACTGCATTGAAGGGTCTGCTGTAGGGTTTGGCATCGACATTCAGGTCGGAAAAAGCCAGACCGTTTACAACCGGTAGATCAACCGGGTCGGTAACTTCCCATTCCTTGAAGAGGTCGCCCTGCTTGTTGAGCAGGAATTTGCGGTTGATATCGATGATTGCCAGGGGCTCGTGTTCTTTGATGCGGATATGGATACTGGAAGGGATCTCCCGGCTGACCTCGGCATCCGATATCCATGGATGTGCCAGGAGTCTTTTGCGGGTGGTGGTCAGGTTTACGGAGAAAATATTGAGCCCGTGGGTCAGTTTCGCCTGGGCGATAACCGCAGTTTCATCGAGGGTATTGCATCCCTGTACGTTAAGGTTGACGGTTTTGAAGTAATCGGACTGGGTAAAAAGATCATATCCGAAGATGAATGCAAAACTCATGACGGCCACCAGGGATAGGCCGGATATGATTTTCAGAAGACCGAGTACCTGCTGGATCCTCTTGGTCCGTCTTTTTGCGGCGCTGTTTCTGTAGAAATTTTTTCGGGTCGTTTTATGTGCCAACAATTTTAACCTCGGGTTCAAGCGTAACGTTGAATGACGTCAACACGGTTTCCTGAATGAAATCTTTGAGCTCAAGAATGTCCGCAGCGGTGGCCTTGCCTTTGTTGATGATGAAGGTGGCGTGCGTGGTGGACACCTGGGCATCTCCGATCTGCTTTCCTTTCAAATTAGCCAGGTCTATCAGTTCTCCGGCCGATTTCCCTGTGACCGGGTTTTTAAAAAAGCACCCCGCGCTTCTTTGATGCAGGGGTTGCTTTGCACTTCTTTTTTGAATAATGGCCCTCGCTTCTTTTTCAGTTTCATGCTTGTCCATATCAGATAATTGAAATTCCCCCTCCAGGATAATCGGGTTTTGTATTTCGCTCACCCTATAACTCTCTTGCCAGTCGAGTCCCCTGTAGTGGAACCGCAAAGCATGCTTTTCGATCCTCACGGGTTCGCCATGGGGAGAGAGAATGACCACTGCGTTGATCACGTCCGCCATGCTTCCGTGGTTAGTTCCTGCATTCATGACGATGGCGCCCCCCACCGTTCCGGGAATGCCCAGGGCAAAATTCATTCCTTTGAGTTTGTTGGCAACGGCATATTTGCAGAGTGTATTGAGCCTGGCGGCGGCTCCCGATGTCACAACGACATTTTCCTTTTCCAGCGTCGTGTGCTGGATATCTTTTAGACAGTGTTTCATTGAAATCACGATCCCCGGGATGCCCTTGTCCAGGACGAGCAGATTGGTACCGTTGCCGATAATGAAGTAGGGGAGGCTGTTTTTCAGTGACCATTGGACCAGAACCGCCAGATTGGATATTTCTCTGGGCGCGACATAGGCATCTGCCGGTCCCCCTACCCGAAGAGACGTATGCCGGGACATGGGTTCCCGGAAGCGAACGTCGGGTCCGAATGTTTTTGTCAGCCATTGTTTGTGTATTTTACTGATAGCCATATTCATATTGTTTTAGGTTGTAAGCCTCGTTAGTCTTTTAGGGGTTTAGGCTATAGGCTGTTAGGTGCTTTTCGCTGATTGCTTTCAGCCACCCTCCAACCCCCCAACCCTTCAACCCTCCAACCCTTCTAAAACTGCCTCACCCACTTTCCATACATCTCCGGCCCCGAGTGTCAGCAGGACATCTCCACTACGCAGGAATTTTATTAAATGCCGAACAGTGCTGTCCATATCTTCCGTGCAGAGGACTTCTTTGTGTCCATGGGCCATGATACCGTCACACAGGTCGTGACCATTGACGCCCTCGATGATTTGTTCGCCTGCCGAATAGATGGGCAGCACCAGCAAGGTATCCGATTGATAGAAAGCGCGGGTGAAGTCATCGAACAATGCCTGAGTTCTCGAATACCGGTGCGGCTGAAATACCACCACTTTTCTTCGGTCCGGCCAGGCATCTTTAAGCGCCTGGAGTGTCGCCTTGATCTCGGTGGGGTGGTGTCCATAATCATCCACCACGGTAACGCCGTTCCACTCGCCTTTGATCTCCAGCCGCCTCTGGACCCCTTCGGCATTCTCTAAGGCTGTCTTGATGACCGAAAAAGGTATATCCAGCTCGAGTCCGACGGCGATGCCTGCCATGGCATTGGCGATACTGTGATGACCCGGCAGGTTGAGGTAAATTTCCCCGAGTGCTTCTCCATGAAAATAGACATCAAATCGGCTTTTCAGCCCCTCAAAACGGATGTTTTTAGCCTGCACATCCGCCTGGGAACTCATGCCATAGGTGATAAACCGTTTTCTGATGGCGGGAATGAGCTCCTGAATGTGTTCATTGTCCAGGCAGAGTACCCCTAAGCCGTAAAAAGGAACTTTCTGGATAAAGCTTAGGAATGCCTCTTTAATTGAGGAGATATCCGGATAGTAATCGAGATGCTCCCGGTCGATATTGGTAACCACGGCAATGGCCGGGGACATCTTGAGAAAGGTTCCATCACTTTCATCGGCTTCGGCAACAATGTAATCCCCTTGTCCAAGCAGAGCGTTGGACCCGATACTTTTCAATTTACCCCCGATGACCACCGTGGGATCCAGGCCCCCTTCCGCAAGAACAGCTGAAACGATGGAGGTGGTGGAGGTTTTGCCATGGGCACCGGCGATAGCGACGCTGTATTTCAAACGCATCAGCTCGGCAAGCATTTCAGCTCTGGGAATAACGGGTATGGCGAGTTGTTCTGCCGCTAGAACTTCTGCATTGCTGCTTTTCACGGCCGAAGATGTGACCACCACGTCGGCACCCTGGATGTTCGTTCCATCATGGCCATGGTGTATGGTACCGCCTAATTTCTCGAGGCGGCTGGTGATATCGGACAAGGTGAGATCTGACCCGGAAACGGTATACCCAAGGTTGATCAACAGCTCTGCAATCCCGCTCATTCCGATGCCGCCGATTCCGACAAAATGTATATGGTATTTTTTATGGTACATTGTATTTCCTTGCCCTGCGGGCGATATTTCGCCTTCGGCTGTCATTTACACTTCGTGTGACATTAGCCCTTACGGGCGGTATTTATTGTTGCTCATAGCTTATCGCTGTAAGCCGACCTAAAACCTAACACGTAAAACCTAAAACCCCTTTGTCTTCGTTCTTTTAAGCCGCGAGTTCATATAACTCTTCCACAATCGTTTTGGCTGCATCGGGCTTGGACTGTTTCTGCATATTGGCGGCCATGGCGAAAAGTTTTTCCGGTGACGATGCGTAGTGTGCGATCTTTTGGGCCAGAAGCTCCCCGGTCAGATCTTTTTCAAGAATCATTTCAGCTGCTCCGTCAGAAACGAGCTGACGGGCATTGGCGGCCTGGTGGTCGTCGGCAGCAAAGGGATAGGGGATGAAAATAACGCCTTTGCCCAGGACCGTCAGCTCGGCAATGGTCGATGCCCCGGCCCTGCAGATCACCAGGTCCGCTTTCCGGTAGTGCTTTTCCATGTGATGGAAAAAGGGTTTTATAATGCTGGTAATGTCGTGCTCGGCATATGCTTTTTTTACAACATCTTCATCCGCAGTACCTGTTTGATGGATGAAGGCTGTAACGTCTTTTGATCTGATGTGTTTTAACGCCGCCATGACAGCCGTGTTGATACGGTGCGCACCCTGACTTCCACCCACGATAAAGACGGTGAAAGGATTTTCGGGAGTCACAGGACCTCTTGAGGTCGGGGGGGTGCTTTCCAAACAGGACAGTATCTCTTTTCTCACGGGGTTTCCTGTCATACAAACTTTTCCAGCCGGCGCCTTGATCTGGGTGTCTTCAAAGGACACGTAAATTCTGTCTGCAAAATATGAGAGCAAGCGGTTGGTCATTCCCGGAATAACATTCTGCTCGTGAAGCGCTCTGGGGATGCGCAGGATCCAGGCAGCTAAAACCACGGGGCCGGCGGAATATCCTCCCATGCCCAGCACAACATTCGGGCGAAGCTTTCTGAGTATCCATGTCGCCCTGAAAATGCTCCAGGGTAGGGACGCCAGTGACTTTATCTGCTGGACAATGGTTTTCCCTTTCAGACTCTGGACGTGAATGTGTTCCTGCTCGAATCCCTTCCCACTCAAGACGCCGGTTTCAAAGCGATTCCCTGTACCGATGAAGCGCACATGGTTTTTCATGTCGGCAGTCAGGACTTCCTCCGCAACGGCAATACCTGGAAATAGGTGCCCACCGGTACCCCCGCCGGCAATTGTAAGGGAAATGATCCGAGTGGCTTTATTTTGCTGCATGCCGTGCCCCTATGTTCATAAGAATGCCTATGGATGCCATGTTGACCAGCAACGATGTGCCCCCGTAACTTAAAAATGGCAGCGTCAGCCCTTTTGTGGGGAGCAGACCAAGGGTGACGCACATGTTGACGCATACCTGCAGCAGAATTGTAGCCGTAATTCCGGTTGCCATGAATACCGAAAAGGAATCTTTGGCATTTCGTGCGATGCTGATGCCTCGCCACAGGATAAGCGCATATAGAGACAGGATTATCAAAATACCCACCAGACCGAGTTCTTCCCCGATAACCGAGAAAATGAAGTCCGTGTGCGGTTCTGGAAGATAAAAGAGTTTCTGATAGCCCCTGCCGATACCGGCACCCCAGATGCCCCCCGTACCGAAAGCCATGAGCGAATGAATGATCTGATACCCCTCTTCTGTTGGGTACTGCCAGGGGTCCAGAAAACTGGTAATTCGGCGGAGCCGGTAGTCGGCGCTGAGCATGAAATAATAGACCATGGGCAGAATCAGCAGGACAAAAGAGAACAGGTACCTCAGCCGGACACCGCCCACGAACATCAGTATCCAGGTAATGGCGCCGAGAATAACCACGGAACCAAAATCCGGCTGCAGGAGGATGAGACCCGTAAAGAGGGCCAGGACGATAAGATGGGGCAGAAATCCGATGGAAAAGTCTTTAATGTTTTCCTGCTTTTTGCTCATGGAAAATGCCAGATATATGACCATGACCAGACGGGCGATTTCCGATGGCTGGAACGAAAACCCCATGATGCTGAGCCATCGTTTTGCACCACCTGCGGTGATACCCATATTGCTGAAGGGGACCAGTAACAGAAGGATAATGACCATCGCCAGCAGGGGATAGGTTAAGGTCCTGTAAACAGATAGCGGAATATGCCCGCATGCCACCAGTGCAATGATACCCATGACGGAAAAGAGCGCCTGCCGTTTCAGGAAGTAGTAATCTGAACCAAAGTGTTTAAGCGCCAGTGCTGAGCTTGCGCTGTAGACCATCACGATCCCGATGCCCACGAGGAAAAGCACCGAGAAGAGAAGGGTGATGTCATAGTTCAATGATGTGGTTTCGGATTTCTTCATGTTTTATGTTTACATACGGTCTTGCGGAACACATCACCGCGTTCCTTATAATCTTGATACATATCGAAGCTCGCACAGCCGGGTGACAGGAGAACCACCTCCCCCGGAGATGCTGTGGCATGTGCAAACGAGACGGCATCTTCCATGGTCGCAACGATTCTGGTGGCGGTCAGATTACCCAGGGCCGCTTCAATATCTCCTGACGCTTCACCCAGGAGGATCAGGTTTTTGACCTTCTGTCGGACAGAAGGTTCGAGTAAATGGAACCGCCCGCCTTTGTCCTGTCCGCCCATGATCAGGTGGATGGGACCCTGTAGGCATTCGATGGCCCGTAGAACCGCGTCCACGTTGGTGGCCTTGGAGTCATTGTAAAAGACGACGCCGTCAAGGACGGCAACATGTTCCATGCGATGGGGCAGTCCTTTGAACGTTTCAAGCGCTTTCTGTATGCCGTTCAGTGTTCCCCCGGCAACCAGTGTTGCCAGAACGGCGGCGGAAATATTTTCCAGCTCATGCCGGCATTTCAATGGTACCCGGTCCATTTCGATAGCCGCCTGGTTTTCATATAGATGCTGACCGGATCCACTCATTCTTGATTCTTTTTCGTGGAGACGATCCAGGCCGTGAAGCGTGATGGAATGTGTCCCGATATCAGCCCCTTTTTCCTTTTCCTGTCGACCCGTGAAAAACACTTTCTCGGGCTCGCAGGCACTGCAGATCTGCCTGATTCGTCGATCTGCACCGTTGAGCACGGCAATGTCGTTCTTTTTCTGGTTTTCCAGGATGCGCCCCTTGGCCTTTGCATAGGATTCAACGCCTGAATATCGGTCCAGGTGGTCGTCGGTAATGTTCAGAAGCAGACTGATATCCGGTCTGAACGACGTGATCGTATCGAGCTGGAAGCTGCTGACTTCAACTACCAGGCGATGGGCTTTTTCATGACCGGTCAGGTAACTGGTCAATGGATTACCAATGTTTCCCCCCACAAAGATGGTTTGTCCGGACTGTTCAAGCATGTCGCCGATGAGCCGGGTGGTTGTCGTTTTCCCGTTGGTTCCTGTCACTGCGATTATGGGTTCTTTGATAAAGCGGCATGCCAGTTCGATTTCACCTATCAAAGGGATACCTTTTTCTTGAGCAGCCTGAATGGGTGGAATCGTGTGGGGCACTCCCGGACTGATGACGATGTAGTCGGCATTGGCAAACGTGTCCATGACATGTCCACCGAACTCGATCTGTACACCAAGCTCACGAAATTTATGAGCAGCTTCTCCCATTTCGTCTTCGCCGGCCGTATCTGAAATTGTGACCCTTGCACCACGCTGCGTAAGAAAGGAGGCGGTTTCGAAACCGGATCTTCCCATACCCACTATCAGTGCTTTTGAATGTTGAAGCTCCATTGTCTATCTCAATTTCAACGTGCTCATGGAAACCAATGCAAGGGCGATGGCGATAATCCAGAATCGAACGATAATTTTGGGCTCCGGCACCCCTTTCAATTCAAAGTGGTGATGCAAAGGAGCCATTTTGAATATACGTCCCCCATTGGTCATTTTAAAAAAACCCACTTGAAATATCACCGAGAGAGCTTCGATGACAAAAAGCCCTCCAACAATAACCAGTAGAATTTCCTGTTTCGTGATGACGGCAATGGATCCTATGGCCCCACCCAGGGAAAGAGAACCCACGTCCCCCATGAAGATCTGAGCGGGGTAGGCATTAAACCAGAGAAACCCGAGCCCGGCGCCGACCAGAGAACCGCACATAATTGCCAGTTCGCCGCCGCCTGCCACATAGTTGATCTGGAGATATTCCGCCAGTTTGACATGTCCGGTGACATAAGCAAAAATCATATACGTGGCCGCGGCAATAATGACCGGCCCGATGGCGAGCCCGTCCAGCCCATCCGTAAGGTTTACGGCATTGGACGGTCCTACGATCACCAGGACAGCGAAAGCGATATCTCCCAGACCCAGGTCCGGGGAT
>JASJGV010000578.1:0-8198 GCA_033791325.1 Desulfobacterales bacterium
TACTGGTGGCAGCATCTGCCGCAAAATCTATCTCCGGTTATCTTTGAAATCGGCCCCATATCATTGCGCTACTACGGCATGATGTATGTGGTGGCATTTACCATCGTCTATTTCATGGCCCGGTATCGCCTTCGCACGGAAGACCGCTTCCATCTCTCCGGGCAGCAGCTCAACGATATCATAACCGCCATGATCGTCGGTCTGATCCTCGGAGCCCGACTCGGATACGTCATATTTTACAATCTGTCCTACTACCTGTCGCACCCTCTGGAAATCCTGCTGCCTTTTGAATTTTCCAATGGTATCCGGTTCATAGGTATTGCCGGCATGAGTTATCATGGCGGTCTCATCGGTGTCATTCTGGCCACTTTCTGGTACTGCAGAAAAGCCCGGTTGGGTTTCTGGGAACTCTCGGATCTTTTCATCCCCGTCATTCCCCTGGGATATACTTTCGGGCGGCTGGGCAATTTTATCAACACCGAGCTTTACGGTAGAGCCACACAAAAAGCCATCGGCATGTTTTTCCCCAACGCGCCGGGTACGGCACTACGCCACCCGACACAGCTGTATGAGGCTTTTTTTGAAGGCATCTTTCTATTTTTCCTCCTATGGTCCATAAGGAAAAAGAAACTGCCTGTGGGGGGGCTGTTTGCGATCTACCTGGCCGGCTATGGTACCGTGCGGTTTTTTATCGAATTTTTTCGCGAACCAGATGCACACCTGGGCTTTGTCCTCATGTCCCTTACCATGGGACAGTTGCTTTGTGGCGCCATGATTTGTTGTGGCGCCCTGCTCTTTCTCTACCGTGCCAAGTATGCATGATGCCCGTTCAAAATGCCAAAACCTCGCTGGGGCTATCCAGACCATTTTCGAAAAAGGTCTGCATGTTAACCGGAACAGTCACCACTTTATTCTCTCGACGATTTTCATTTCCGACATCCGTGAGTTGGAAACCATCATAACGGATCCATCCAATTGCGAAAGCGATTCTCTCATTGAACTGATATATTTTCCGGATGAATCCGTCCAGTTGCGACTGGAAGACCGACTCGAATCGGAAACCTTTCAACAAAAGGACAAAGAAACTGTCCTGAAGCATTTACTTTCCTGCTGTGGAAACACCCTTGTTCGCTTTGAAGGTCTGCAACCAGTTTTGACGATAAAAACACTGGAAACGGGTGCCCGGGCATTTTTGGACAGACTCAATATCACCAGGCAGCTGGACCCTGAACTCATCAGGGTGATCGATCAAAGGGCCGGCAGGAAAGATGGAAAAAAACACAAGGTATGGCTTCGCAACATGGTGATGGATCTCAGTGAGCGAGACAATGTCTTCATAAAAGATTTGTTTCTGAAGATGGATGCCCGGCAAAGCAGATTCGAAAAATATCTCTATTTTTCACTGCGGTTCCTGGAAGAATCCAAAAATGACGCCGATCTGTTTCAATCGCTCAAACAGTGTAAAACACGTTGCCTTAAACACCTCAGGCAAAGTGACCGGCTTGAGACATATCGCCGGGGTCACAATATCGAAACATTGATGGCACAGGGTATCCGAATACCGTATGCAGATAAGCAGGCCCTCCTTCTTCAGATAGCTCTTGCAGATGATATCTGTCTTGCCTTATTCAACAGGAGCATGTAAATAAAATCGCAAAACGACTTTATTGGGAGAATTACCCATGCAATTGAGACAACTTGCTCTGATCATTCTGATGATGGTAGTTCCTATTTCTGTCCACTCGGAAGAGGTGGCATTACCATCCGTGTCCGTAGATGAAATCCTGGAACGTGTCGAAAAAATCTATACGGCCTCCAGGTTTTCAGCCTCTTTTATCCAGGCATCTACCATCAAAGCTATGGATATTACGGATTCAGCCTCGGGGAAACTTTACGTCCAGTACCCCGGGAAGATGAGATGGGAATATTTGAAGCCTGAATCTCAAATTATCGTTACCGATGGCGTGCAGTTGTGGATGTACCGGCCTGAAGACAACCAGGTCATGCTGGGGCAGGCAGCAACATTTTTCAGCGAAGGTAAAGGTGCGGGATTTCTTTCCGACATCCGTCTGCTCAGAAAGGATTTTGATATAACCCTGGAAGACATACAGTTCGGCGATTACTACAACTTGAAACTGGTTCCCCTGGAAAAGAACTGGGATATTGCCTTTGTGCACCTGCTGGTTTCCAAAACGACTTTCCGTATCGCCCAGGTATATACCCACAATGCCTATGACGACGTCACCCGCATCGAACTTGTCGACCCGCAGTTCAACGAATCCTTTGGTGATGCCTTCTTTACATTTGAGATACCCAAGGGTGTCGATGTGTTACGGTTGGATGATGCACCCTAGTTACCGTGCCCCAGATTCATACTACTTGATAAAAGATCTTTTTCTTTTCCGGTTTATCCGGGTTGGGAGATATTATGAAAGAAAAAATCAGAAAACTATTGAAACAACGCAACGCCATCATGCTGGCACATAATTACCAGCCGCCTGAAATTCAAGACCTTGCGGATCTCTGTGGGGATTCTCTCGAACTGAGCATCCGCGCGGCCAATACGGAAGCTGAAGTGATTCTGTTCTGCGGTGTTCACTTTATGGCGGAAACAGCGTCGATCCTGTCGCCCCAAAAAACGGTTTTACTGCCCCGTCATGATGCCGGATGTCTTATGGCAGATATGATAACTGCCGAAGGCCTGGCCGCTAAAATTGCGTCATTACCCCCCATGCCGGTGGTAACCTATGTAAACTCCACGGCAGATGTAAAAGCAATGTCGACTATCTGCTGTACCTCCGCAAATGTTGTGCAGGTGGCCAACAGCCTGGATGAGACTGAAATGCTCATGACGCCAGACCGTAATCTGGCCATGTATGCAGCGTCACAAACCGACAAAAAGATTCATGTCTGGGATGGCTACTGCCCATCTCATGAGCGTCTTAAGCCAAAAGATGTCGAGGCTGCCCGTGATGCACACCCAGAGGCTGTATTCATGGCCCACCCCGAATGCCGGCCGGAAATCCTCGAGATGGCGGATGTCATCGCCTCCACTTCAGGCATGATTCGTCATGCTGAATCTTCAGATGCAAAATCCTTTATTGTGGGAACGGAATTGGGCTTGCTCCATCCCCTGCGGAAAGCCAACCCGGACAAAGAATTTTTCCCGGCTTCGGAAAAAATGATCTGCAAGAACATGAAGAAAATTACCCTGGATGACATTCTGCGCAGTCTTGAAAATATGGAAGGCGAGGTGAAAGTTCCGGAGGAAATTCGGAAGCCAGCACTCGGGGCGGTGGAAAGAATGATTGCATTGGCGAAATAATATCGCCTGTACGTTTTTATCGGCAATAAGCCATAAGCAGCTTATCGCTTACTAGCTCATAGTCACACCATCTCATCCGGTATATCTGCATTGGTATACACTTTCTGAACATCCTCGCAGTCATCCAGCATGTCCATCAATCGGATCATCTGATCGGCCTCTTTCCCCTGAAGACTGGTAGCTGTCTGCGGCAGCATGGTCACCTCGGCATCCAGATAGGGAATCGCCTTTTCATCGATGGCGGCCTTGACAGCTTCAAAATCTTCCGGTGCCGTGATGACTTCAAAATTGGCGTCGTCCTCCCGGACATCTTCCGCACCGGCATCCAGGGCCGTCTCCATCAGGGAGTCCTCGTCGATGGCGGAGCGTTCCACGATGATATAACCTTTTTTGTCGAACATCCAGGCAACACAGCCGTTTTCACCCAGATTTCCACCACATTTCGCAAAAATATGGCGGATATCTGCAACAGCCCTGTTTTTATTATCGGTCAGGGATTCCAGAAAAACCGCGGCACCGCCGGGGCCATACCCTTCATATGTGTTCTCTTCGTAGTCAACGCCTTCCAGTTCACCCGTGCCTTTTTTAATCCCCCGTTCTATATTGTCCTTGGGCATATTTTCTGCCTTGGCCGCTAATATGGCTGTTCGGAGTCTCGGGTTCGCATCCGGATCTCCACTACCACCCATCCGGGCTGCAACAGTAATTTCCTTGATCAGCTTTGTGAATATCTTCCCACGTTTGGCATCTGCCGCTCCTTTTTTATGCTTTATGGAAGACCATTTGCTATGTCCTGACATCGTTACCTCCTAAAACCAGTATTGGTGTGTTGTGTTTGGCGCTTGGTGTGTTGTGTTGAGGATTATAAACCTCCGGATAGACAGATACCCACCCGGCAGTTAGCCCCAGACTATGCACAAGATACTACCTACCAAATACTAAACACAAAATACTAAACACCTCTATAAATCAATCTTACCAATTCCAACAATAAATATTTCCTTACTTGCCTTACGACTGCTCTGGGGCTTGAATATGTGCTGTCGCTTGAAATGCGATTTGACCGTATCTGAAAATTCCTGGAACAATTCTCCTTGAAAAATCTTGCACACAAACACACCATTCGGGGTAAGAACTTCCTGAGAAAGATTGAATGCCGCTTCACAGAGGTGAAACGATCTGGCAGCATCCACATCTTTGTTCCCGGTGGTATTGGGCGCCATATCACTGATGACGGCATGAAATCGTTGTCCCAGTTTCTCCATTAACGCTTTTTCGGGAGCCAGTACATCCCCGATATAAACCGTTACATGCGATGGTAGTTGAATCGAAACCGGTTTGAGATCAATGCCGGCAACCGAGCCGTCTTTACCGGTAAGCTCCGCCGCGTAAACCAGCCATGATCCAGGAGAGCATCCAAGATCCAATACCCTGTCGCCTTTGCGAATAAGACGGTATTTTTTCTGGATCTCCTGCAATTTATAAACAGATCTCGCAGGATATTTTTCCTTTTGTGCCTTGCGGGAATAATGGTCCTGCCAGGTGTTCCGTTTGGATGTTTTTCGTTTCATAATCCTATAACTTACAGCGCCAAAGTTGAAACGCTCAACTTAGATAGAATATAGTTAAGCCAGTGCTAAGTCAAGTATGGGAACAATAGGCTATCCTAAAAAAGCACTTCCATGGCCTCCGAAATATTTTTGACACCGATCAGGTCAAGCCCCTTTACAGTCGCCATCCGTTCCAGATTGTTTCTGGGCACCAGACAGCGTGTGAATCCCATTTTTTTCATTTCACCGGCCCGGGTCTCTATCTGACCGACCGCCCTCACTTCACCCGTCAGCCCTACCTCGCCCACCACTGCCGTGCCCTCCATGACCGGCTGATCCAGAAAACTGGATGCAATGGCCGATACAATCCCCAGGTCGACACCTGGTTCATCGATCCTGACACCGCCGGCAACATTCATGAAAATATCATGACCCAGGAGGTGCATTCCCAGTTTTTTCTCCATGACGGCTACCAGAAGTGCCACGCGATTCTGATCCAGGCCCAGGATCGTTCTGCGAGGGGTACCCAAATTGGTGCTGCTGGCAAGCGCCTGAAGTTCCACAAGAATAGGGCGGGTCCCTTCCATGCTCGACGTAACCACAGATCCCGGGGAAGCTTCCGGCCGCTCGGACAGGAAGATAGCAGAGGGGTTGTCCACCTCATTTAAGCCATTTTCTTTCATCTCGAAAACACCGATTTCGTTTGTCGATCCGAATCGGTTCTTTACAGCCCTCAGAATCCGGAAAACATGATTCCTGTCACCCTCGAAGTAAAGCACCGTGTCTACCATGTGCTCCAGCAAGCGTGGCCCGGCGATGGCGCCTTCCTTGGTCACGTGCCCCACCAGGAATGTCGGAATCCCTTTATGTTTTGCCATGAGCATCAGCCTCATGGCAGACTCCCTGACCTGGCTCACGCTCCCGGGTGCCGAAGTGAGATCCGCGCTGTACATGGTCTGGATAGAATCGATAACAATCACACCCGGTCGGGTTTTCTCGACAATTGCCAGAATAGCATCGATCTCAATCTCTGAAACGGCCAGGATATCAGCCGACAGTGTTGAAAGCCGCTTGCTTCGGAGACCGAGCTGCCGAACGGATTCCTCTCCGGAAACATAAAGAACTTTCTGCCCATCCTGGGAAAGCCCGTGCATGGCCTGCAGCATCAAAGTCGACTTTCCAATACCGGGATCACCACCGATCAAAATCAGGGTTCCCGGTACCAGACCGCCCCCAAGCGCGCGGTCCAGTTCGTTAATCCCGGTCAGGATTCTGCTTTCATCCCGGCTATCGATGGCGGACACAGCAATAACCTCCGCACTCGCGACAACACCCTTACCGGCAACCCCGGGAGTGCGTTTGGATGTTTTTGTCTCCTCAACAAATGTATGCCATTCACTGCAATCCGGGCACTTCCCCATCCACTTGGGTGTCTCATACCCGCACGTCTGGCAGGTATATACTGTTTTAATGCTTTTATTCACGCTATCCAATCTTTGTTATATATGATATACTTGTTGTTGATTTTCACGAACATTTTAGAATATAACACGATCTCGATAAATGATAAATTCGTTTTACGAATTTATGAAGCGCGACCATGTCGCGTCTCTGGCAAAAACCCAAAAAGCAGGAAAACTGAAACAAGCCTATGAAACTGAAAACTTCTTCTAAATGGTTGCTGATAACCATTATCGTTCTCGCTGTTCCAGCAATATCAGCTTTTGATGCCACAGCGAAAACATCGGATGGAACGTGGCAATTCAAAGCCCTACAGGAAAAGCTGATCAAAGATGGGTTTCAACCGGATAAAATCCACAAATATTATCAAAGCCCCCGGGTGTCGTTTGAAAGACGGAGTGTCTCACTCTTTTTTGTACATAGCGAGGCCAAACTGAACTATGATCAGTTCACCAGCGACTGGTCCATCGGCCGAGCCAGAAAGTACATGCAGAAACACCAGACCCAGCTAGAGAAAACCGAAGAAACCTATGGTGTGGACAAACAGGTAATCACCGCCATCATTCTGGTTGAAACCGGACTTGGTACTACGCTGGGAAAAAGTTCCACACTGAACACATTGTCGTCTTTATCCGCCTTTGAAGATCCTGCCGTGCGGCAGGAATTCTGGGAAAAATTCAAACGCAAGGATGAAATAAGCAGAAAAGATTTTGAGAAACGGGCTATTCGCAAATCTGCATGGGCCTATAAAGAGTTGAAAGCCTTTCTGCAATATACGCAAAGTGAAAATTTCGATCCAGTGGTCATTCAAGGATCCTATGCCGGTGCCATGGGTATTGCCCAGTTCATGCCCACCACGCTCCTGGCCTATGCACGAGATGGAAACCAGGACGGGGTTATAGACCTGTTCACCCATGCTGATGCCATGGCCAGTATTGCAAGCTTCTTAAAACGCTTTGGATGGAAGCCGGGGATCGGAAAGGAAAAAGCCAAAACGATTATCTATCGCTACAATCACAGCGACTATTACGTAAACACCATACTTAAGATATCAGATCTACTGTCTTAACTTTGAGCGTTTCAATTTTTAAGACTGAATTAGCCCAATCATTGTCATAGGGGTTGAGCGTTTTATGATTGAAGAATTAAAAACCGTGGGTGTTGTGGTTCTTTTGACCGTACCTTTCTTTTTTCTTACGATCTGGGCCATCGTCGACTGTCTTCAGAAGGATTTCGGTACCATCGGAAAAAAAGCAATCTGGGGAATTATCGCAGCCATCCCTTTTGTCGGCTCACCCATATATTTCATTTTCGGCTACAGAAAAGGTAAAAAGAAAGACCTTAATAATCTTTTTTGAAATGATAAATTGTTTGACAACGTATTAAAAATTCTAATATTAGATGAAACTTCATCAATAAGCGGCCAATCTACAAGTGGTCCCTTGTTCCAGACAACTCATGGTCCCATCGTCTAGTGGTTAGGACGCCGGCCTCTCACGCCGGTAACGCGGGTTCGAACCCCGCTGGGATCACCACCCAATAAAAACAGGGACTTAGATGCAATTCTGACTCCCTGTTTTATTTTGATAACTTTCAAGTCCCCCCGTTAGTCCCCCCATACACAACGAAAATATCGGTAAAAATCCTCTCTCGTCTCCACTTGACCTATTTACCTGATCAGCGGCTTCGGTAAGCTCTGTGTGAAAGAAAAAGCGGAACGGAAAGGCAGGAACCCTGCAACCGGGGATGATAAGGTAATTTCAGCAAGGCGTGTAGTGACGTTTAAATGTTCTGGCAAGCTGAGAGAGAGGGTGACTTCGGATTAAATTAGGTTTTCAAGTTTTAGGCGACGCCTCTGATAT
>JASJGV010000579.1:0-2989 GCA_033791325.1 Desulfobacterales bacterium
CAAAAAATGCACCCGCCGCCGTCGTCTTATCCGTTTACTGTCCGGTTGTTTTTTTTGAAAATACAAATAATTACAGAGATCCAAAAAATCCAAAAAACCCCGGCGATTGCCGGGGTTTTTTGTACTTTTTTAACCGCTATCATTATCGGTATTTCCACAAAAAGCACCCGAAAAGTATACGGGTACTACGGCGTCGACGGGTGCGGTTTTTAATGGTTTCAGGTATCATACTATGTTCCTGTGTGAGATCAAATCTGGCGCAATATGGCAAAAAATAAAAACGCTGTCAATCATGAATTTGGTAACAGAAAAAAAATATGGTTCTTTGATACAGGAGTGAGGTGTCAGGTGTCAGGGGGTAGGGATCGGGAGACAGAATTCTGGCGTCAGTACACAGAATCTTTGCCATGATAATTATATTACTCCGGCAATTAAATATGTTACGGTTGTCATACCCGTGTGCCTGCCCCTTCGTAGGAAGGGGGCGGGAATTCAGAAAGGCACTGGATGCCGGATCATGTCCGGCATGACGGGATTTGGCTATTTAGTTGCCGGGTTAATATAAAGATGTTCGATGTTTCTTCGTTCTCCAGCATAAAAACAATTTAGCGTTTTACGAAATTCTGTATTCTGTATTCTAACTTTTATCTCCTCAATACAGTCCCCGCTCGGCATTCACCTGCAACAATGCCCTGCAGTGTAGAAATACCTTCCCACTGGGTAATGTAAACGGCAGGCACCTGGTTTGACAGGGCTTCAAATGATGACATCATTTTTGCCACCATGCCGTCCTTGATGGTACCATCGGCAATGCGTTCCCGAGCCCCTTGTTCAGAAAGGGTCCGGCATACACCCTCACTGTCTAAAACACCAGGCACATCGGTGATGAACACAAGCCCCATGCAGTTAATTTCTGCAGCCAGGGCTGCTGCCGCGCTATCTGCATTGACATTGAAGCTCCGGTGATTTTCATCTGCAGAGACGGGTGAGACAACCGGTACACGACCATTTTTCAGCGCGCGCAGAACAACCCCACCATTGACTTGTTTGATATCGCCCACAAATCCATACTGCCTGCCGTTACGGGTCATGGGTTCCACCACAAAGAGCTGTTCGGTCTTCCCGGACATGCGCTGGCAGGATACACCGCTATCTGTCAGCCAGGATGCGATACGGGTGTTGATGGTTTCGGAAAGAACTTTTTCAATGATGACCATGTCCTCGGCCCGGGTGACCCTGATGCCATCGATAAACAGGGTCTCACGGCCATGATCCTGCAGGGCTTCCGATATCTCGGCACCCCCACCATGTACGATAATCGTCTCGATATCGGGGACGGCTTTGATGGCCTGGGCCAGTTCGTGGAATCCGGTTTCATTTTCAAAGGCACGTCCACCGATTTTAATCAGGAGTCTGGGGGTCATCCTTTTCCAACCTTCCGTAGCGTCCTCTCAAAATTTAAATACAATTTTATATCAAAGCCGTCGAACTTGAGATTTTTGGATAAGCGTCATACTGTTTGGCATAACAGTCACTAAAGACCTCAAACAGTTTCACGATCGCACAGGGATCACCCATCGGCCTAGATCGTCGTGCCATATAAATTCGTAAAACGAATTTATTTTATATTCAAAATTTGCACGGATGTCAAAGCAGGCTTTCTTTCGAAACACATTTCTGATATTGACGACAATTGTATGGGATAATGCGTACCCAAGGAGAACTGATGAAACAATTTGCCGAAACCACCCAGCAGACCTACGAGGGATGGAAAGAATTTTACGAAAGACCTGCCGATGAGAAAAATCGGTTTTTCGAGTCCGACGGGAGATTGATCGACATTATATTTGCCCAGCAGTTCGACAGGCCTTTTTTGGACCGCATGAGCCGACTGGGGGATATGATTCGATTGCTTGCAAAAACCAAGCTGGGCCAGAATCATCTCAGACATCTCTTGCCCCATAAACGGGCCATGCTATATTTTTCTCAACCGTCGACCCGAACGTTTCTTTCATTCCAAAACGCCTGTTACATGCTGGGGCTCAGCGTATCCGAGATTCGCGGAACAACCACCAGTTCAGAGGTCAAGGGTGAATCGCAGGAGGATACCATACGGACTTTTGCCAGTTACGTGGACCTGATTATTTCACGCCACCCGGAAGCCGGATTTGCCGAAAAGACAGCCTGGGTCCTGAATCAAACCGACCGGGCGGTACCCGTTATTAATGGCGGGTCAGGGCCCGATCAGCACCCTACCCAGGCGCTGCTGGATATCTACACCCTCGAACGGGAGTTCAGCAAAAATGGTGGCTTGGACGGCAAGAAAATTGCCATGGTGGGTGATTTGAAAAGAGGCAGAACCGTTCGTTCCTTGAGTTATTTGATGAAAAACTATCAGGATGTCGAACTATATTTCGCTGCTCCGGAAATCTATAAGATGCAGGACGATATCAAGTCTTTTTTGACACGTCACCACATCCCGTACCATGAAACCGAGGACTTTGAGAGCATCATGCCGCTGGTGGACGCCATTTACATGACCCGGATTCAGAACGAATATTCAGAGGATCCAACCCATGAAGCGGAAACCTATCCTGCTTTCCACTTTAAGAAAGAGCATCTCGACAACATCCAGGCGCACTGCGTTATTCTGCACCCGCTTCCCAGACGTTACGAGATTGATGTGGCTGTGGACAAGGATCCCCGGGCAGCCTATTGGCGGCAGGAACGCAATGGTATGTGGATCAGGGCAGCCTTGATAGCCTATCTCTTCAAGGTGGAGAACGAAATCGCGGATCTGTTTTCCTGAAATAGGCGGTTTTAGGTGTTACGTTTTAGGTTTTAAGAAAGCCAAAGGAAAAGATCTTTCATCACGAAAACACGAAAGGTCGAAAACACGAAAAAAGAACCCTAGCATCTAACACACTGGATTCTTCGCTGCCGTTTATCCCGCACTTGATGCGGGGCGGGACTGACAATCTTGGGGTAT
>JASJGV010000580.1:0-4053 GCA_033791325.1 Desulfobacterales bacterium
AATGAAATTCTTCAAATGGCAGAACAGATTGAGAGAAACGGTGCTGATTTTTACAGGCAATCAAGCGAAAAAATTCAAGACCCGGCCGGCAGAAAACTGCTGTTGAACCTGGCTGATATGGAGGATCAACACGAACAAACCTTTGCAGCATTACGATCAAAACTGAGCGCGGAAGAAAAAGTGCAAACGGTATTTGATCCTGAAGGCGAAACCGTGCGTTATCTGAAAGCCCTGGCCGATTCAAAAGTATTTTTTGAAAAAACCATAGATACAGACAGCATGGAAGGTATATTAAAGGAAGCCATCACGGCTGAAAAAGACTCCATCCTGTTCTATCTGGGAATAAAGGATCTGGTGCCGGAGTCCCTCGGTCAAAACAGAATAGATGCGGTAATCAAGGAAGAAATGGCCCATATACATCTGCTGACCCAAGAGATGGTGGCCCTTAAAAAAGGATAGAAGTCATAAAAAAATGCGCTTAAAATAACTGTCGGCAGGTTCAGAGCAACACATCAGAAGGGCAACGATCACACGCGATACCTGACGAGCCCTGAACGTGTCTCTTAATGAGGCAATGATACAGAATTGTCTCATTAACAAAGTGAGACACATGGGCCATTTCTGGATTACATCCCAAAATATCACAGAAGTATGACGGCCTATGCACAGCTTGGGCAACTTGCAGTTTTGGTAGCCATGCTTATGGTGTACCAATTGGATGGCATTTAAAATACGCATGGTTAGCACTCCCATAGTTTTGAAGTCAGCTTGGCTTATCAAGCTCTTCCACAATTTCTGAGTGCTAAACGCGAATGAAATATTATTAGGGTAACAGGAGGCGAACATGTGGGAATACACGGACAAGGTAAAAGATCATTTCATCAACCCTCGAAATGTCGGTTTCATCGATGATCCTGACGGCATGGGCGAAGTCGGATCACTGGCCTGCGGGGATGCCCTGAAACTCACGTTTAAACTGGGGGATGATAAAAAAATAAATGACGCCAAATTTCAAACATTTGGCTGTGCCAGCGCCATCGCCTCATCTTCTGCTCTCACGGAAATGATTAAAGGGCTGACTCTGAAAGAGGCAGCAGAAATCACCAATGACGACATTGCCCAGTTCCTGGGAGGTCTTCCAAAGGAAAAGATGCATTGTTCTGTTATGGGTCGTGATGCCCTGGAAAGAGCCATCGCTTATTACGAGGGTGCGTCAATCCAAAAAAAGGAAGGTGAAATCGTTTGTGAATGTTTTGGGATAACCGATATCGAAATCAGAAGAGCGGTTCAGGAAAGCGGTCTCAGGACGGTCGAAGACGTAACAGATTATGTAAAAGCAGGTGGTGGTTGCGGCAACTGTCATGACCGGATCGGAGAGATCATTTCCGAGGTTCGGGGGAAGCCTACGCTGGTGAAGCCCGTGCCGAAAGTCTTGACCAATGTTCAGAAAATAAAAATGATTGAAGAAACCCTGGACAGAGAAATCAAACCCGCCTTGAAAAAAGACGGTGGTGATATCGAACTTGTAGATTTCGATCACAATACCGTTTTTGTCAGATTGCACGGCACGTGCTCCACATGTGCGGCATCACAGGTCACCCTGAAAAGCTATGTCGAGACAAAACTCAAGGAGTTGGTATCCCCTGATTTGGTTGTAAGTGAGGTACAGCAATGAATATCATTTATGTAGACAACAATGCCACCACAAGAGTTGACCCAGTGGTTGTGGAAGCCATGATGCCCTATTATTCCGAAAATTATGGGAACCCTTCCAGCATGCACGCCTTTGGCGGAAACGTTGGCAGGGCTGTCAATGAAGCCCGGGAGCACGTGGCCTCGCTCATCAACGCCTCTCCCGATGAAATTATTTTTACCAGTTGTGGTACCGAAAGTGATTCCACGGCTATCTGGGCCACAATTTCATCCATCCCGGACAAAAAGCACATTATCACTTCACGGGTCGAACACCCTGCGGTCAAAAACCTGTATGAACACCTGGCTAAGAAAGGCTATAAAGTCACATTCGTACCGGTTGATCGTCAGGGTATTATAGACCTTGATTTTCTTTATGATCACCTCACAGAAGACACGGCCCTGATCAGTATCATGTGGGCCAACAATGAAACCGGTGTCATATACCCCATCGATGAAATTGCACGGGCAGCCAATGACAGGGGCATCGTTGTACACACAGATGCGGTCCAGGCTGTGGGCAAGATACCTGTTGATGTGCAAAAAACCAGTGTCGACCTGTTGTCCCTTTCCGGGCACAAAATCCATGCACCCAAGGGGGTGGGGGCGCTTTATGTGAGAAAAGGTACCAAATTTACCCCCTTTCTCATCGGCGGCCATCAGGAAAATGGACGTAGAGGCGGCACCGAAAACGTGGCGAACATCGTCGGTCTCGGAAAAGCCAGTATGCTGGCAGCAGACCTTCCGAAGACCGCCATGACCGAAGTAGGGCGATTGCGGGACAAACTCGAACAGGGCCTGATCAGCCGTGTTCAAAATTCTATGATCAACGGTGACCCAACATCACGGCTTCCCAATACCACGAATATCAGTTTCGAATATATTGAAGGAGAGTCCATCCTCTTAATGATGAATGAACTGAACATCTGTGCATCCTCGGGATCTGCATGTACATCGGGATCACTTGAGCCCTCTCATGTTTTAAGGGCCATGGGGATCCCTTTTACGGCCGCCCACGGATCCATACGTTTCAGCCTGAGCCATTACAACACCGAAGAAGAAATGGACTTTATTGTCGATAAAATGCCCCCCATCATCGACCGTTTGAGACAGATGTCGCCTTTCTGGAATCAGGGAAAACCGGATGAAACCATGCTGACAGGAGGGGAATGCCCCCTATAAGGAAGTGCACCCATGTCGACGGAAAAACATGCCGCAAATCATGCTGCCTGTAAAATAGATGCCCGGTCATTATCTCATTACCGCGGCAGACTACCGGAAGTAGCTGAGAAAATCATTGCCAAATGCAACGATGGTGAATGCTACAACCATATCGACTATGAGCCGATTCCGTCTAAAACATCTGTTGTCGATATTATTCAACGTTTGCGGGAGGTTCTGTTTCCGGGTTATTTCACAAGTGAAAAATTAGATCCTGTGAATCTGTCCTACAGTATGGGCCAGACCGTTTCTATTCTGTTCGACCAGCTTTCAGAGCAGATATGTCACAGTGTCCGGCATGATTGCTTTCGCTATAATCAGGAATGCAGCGAATGCGCTGAAAAGGGCAATGAAAGCTCCCTCGCGTTTCTGGAGTCAATTCCCGCGTTGCGCAAAACCTTAGCTACAGACGTGGCTGCCGCATATGCGGGAGATCCTGCGGCCAAAAGTATCGATGAAATAATCTTTAGTTACCCGGGAATATTTGCCCTGATGGTCTACAGGGTAGCTCATAAACTCTACGAAATGGCAGTGCCGCTGCTTCCCCGCATCATGACCGAATATGCGCACAGTGTCACCGGAATCGACATCCATCCGGGTGCTGAAATCGGAGAAGGCTTTGTCATTGACCATGGAACGGGCGTTGTGATCGGTGAAACGACCATTATCGGAAAAAATGTCCGGATCTACCAGGGCGTCACTCTGGGAGCACTGTCCTTGCCCATGGATGCAAGAGATCGATTCCGCGGTGTCAAACGACATCCCACCATTGAAAACGATGTTATCCTTTATTCAGGGGCTACCATCCTTGGCGGAGAAACCGTCATCGGAGCAAGATCCGTGATCGGCGGAAATGTGTGGCTGACCGATTCGGTTCCCCCCGACACCAAGGTCATCATGAAAAAGCCCGAATTGATCTACATGTCCTCAAATGACGTGGAATAGTCACCCGCCGTCGTCTGATGTTCTGTTTTATTTGTCTTAATAAGATACCTCTTTAATCAAAAGAATTCCTCGATGCTCTGCATCGGGGTAAATTAGCTTAAGATTCATTTTGATGCCTCGCAGCTCTGCTGCGGGGTAGTTCATTATTAGACGGAAAATTTTCCATCTATTAAATACTATGTTAAAAAAAGGAAA
>JASJGV010000581.1:0-7424 GCA_033791325.1 Desulfobacterales bacterium
AAAAAGAAATTCTTTCCCTTCTAAACAAGTTAAGATCCATCGCCATGAACCAAGCGGGATATATTTCTGGCTTGACCATGACGGCGCCTGATGATCCTGAGAACATGATGGTTATCAGTAGCTGGCAGGCCCTCGACCGTTGGTATTTGTGGAAAGAAAACACAGAACGACAAAACCTTGAGGCCATGCTGGACATCTATCAGTTAAGACCGACTGAATATCAGGAATATGTGGTGGGGTCCGGGTTTTTATCCTAAACCAGAACATTCTGTGGTTTTAATTTTCCTTACAGCGAAGAAGCCGGTCCTTTCTCCTCGATACCTCCGGTGGCAAGATTGACAGCCGGGCACGGTATACCTGACACCTGCTTATTCCAGGTTTATTCATTGCAAAGCTTTCTTCACACCCACGTCTGTTTTTTCTTGTATGATTCTTCCCAAAACGGTATAAATAGCGTCCATCATCATTTCTACTTAACCACTTGAAATTATTTTCAATATGGTTAAGCCGAAGGGGTGTCCCAAAGAACACACCGGCTGCGTTTCAGACAACGCTTGCAGGTCCTATAAAGGAGCATCATTTATGAGCCTACTTTCCAGCGCCGTCTCCATCACCCGATATCGGGTCAATGGTCGTATTGAAGACCCTGTTACCGAGGCGGTTTACACCGGTTTAAGAAAAAATATGCTGCCTGAAATCGATGACGTCGAATCTGCCCAGTCTGTTGGCTGGACGTCTTTCCAGGATCCATTTACACCCAGCTTCGAAGGGTCTTCTTTTGTTTACGGTAGCTATTTCGTTTTTTCACTGAGAATCGATAAGAAAACCATTCCATCCAAACTGGTACAAAAATATATGGCCATCGAAATTGCCAAAAAGTGCCAGGCCACGGGCCGGGAATTCCTATCCAGAAACGAAAAAAAGATGATCAAAGACAATGTCACCAGTCTTTTGGGGCTGCGGATTCCTGCAACACCGAATATTTACAATGTTATGTGGAATTACGAAACCTCTCTTGTCTGGTTTTTTACCCATCTCAAAGGGGCCAACGAAGAACTTGAGACGCTTTTCAAGACAACATTCGATCTGGTATTGACACGAATCTTTCCCTTTACATTTGCGGAATCCTTTCCCGGTATGTCCGGTTTTGATCTCGATCTGCTGACAACACTATCACCCACAAAAATGCTGAGGTAAACAGATGCTTGACATTGCAACTGCCTATAATCGTTATGGTTTTATCGGTCATGAGTTTTTGACCTGGCTCTGGTACCTCATCGAAACCGATGGGCACCGTCTGGGTCAATCACAACCCCAGCCCATTCTCCTTGCTCTGGGAAAGCGAATTGTTCTCGAAAATCCCAGAGAAGATCACGCTGAAAAAATCACCATCAAAGGAGATTATGCTAACTTCGAAGCCGGAATTCTACCTCTGCGTCAGGGTTCTCTCGTGACAGAACTATCCCTGGAGGCCAAGTCGGCTGAAATGACATGGGAATTCAACCTCAAGGGGGAAAGCCTTTCTGTCTCCAGCATGAAAATGTCCACCACTGGGCCCATCGAGTCTTTAGACGATGTTGAGGGTGCGGTCCTTGAAAAGGTTTATTTACTCGAGACAATCCTGCAGTTTATCGATACGCTTTTTGAACGGTTTTTGAAAATGCGTGTCACCAAAGATTGGGACGAAAAAGCAGTTCCTGAAATCCAGCAGTGGATCATTAAAAACGAAGCAAGACCCACTCTTTGATGGAAAAAACAGTTCCTTCCATTCAGAACAAGCGTATGTTCAAAACCTGGCAAAAAAGGTTTTATAGAGGCGTATCTCGAAGATGGAATCCAGGATATAAACGATGGGCAGGTATATCTCTCCTGCGATCCTGCGTGGGAAGCCCGATGTTTTTCCGCCTATCCCCATAGAAAAGCACGCAAGCCTCTTGTATCGCTACTCCACTTCAAAGTAACCGAAACGTCAATTTGACAAAAGCAATAAAAACAGGAAGGGGATCATTTGCTTGACAAGAGAGCTTCCTTTGAAAATATAAAGCCTCCCTTCAGGTTGGACATCAGGGACATACGAGAGTGCGGGGTAGAACGTTTTATAGCTATTTACTCTTCGTAGCCCTCACGTATGAGAAGATCCCGGTACCAGCATGAAAACTCATACATTCCCAGAAACCGGTCCTCTTCGTTGACAAGACCAAGGCTTATTTCCAGAACCCCTCTGGTGTAGGCAGGGCTACAACTCCCCTGTTCTTTCATTTGTAGAAATTCTTCAACCAGCATATGTGTCGTGCGTTTACTTTTGTCCTTACGAATATCGATGGGGTCTTTGGGTTCCTGGAACGGATTCCACTTATCATAACCTCTTTTCAGGATATGCCGTTGACTGCGTGGTGACATGCCATCAAAAATGGCTTTTTTTCTATCTGTCTCCTGTTGCGATGAATCGTTCATGTGCCCCCCTGTGCCCGAATCTATGCGGGCATCTATCCAAAGTTACCAAGACAATACGCCAAAAACCGTATCTCTGCCAGGATCTATATTTCAACGTACAATGGCAAAATCACTTTTCTTCTGTTTTGGAGGCATCCTTTTCCCCGTCCGCTTCCTTGACCCCGAGATAGACCTCATCATATTCGGTCAATAAAGCCATGGATAGCGGGACCAGCATTTCGCCCATCCTTGAATATCTAGATTGGATAGAAGCAACCAGGGCCGCTGAAATTTCAAAGAGTTTTTTCTGAATGATATCGAGCTTTACGGTTGGGTATGCAGTCCCTTGCAAAAACCCGGAGATACCGCAGGTGTGTCCCTCTCCTGCAATTGAGGTCGGAATACCGTAAATCCGGCAAGTGATAGGTCTATGTGCGTACAGATCACACGTGTTTTGATCATTCAAGAGAGGGCATTTCACCTTTACTTCGGCCATGTCCCGTAAAATATCCGCTTCCTCTTTCCCGGCTTCCAGGTCTTTATACGCTTTTCGCTTCAACGTATAGAGCTCTCGATCTATTTTGTTGGCAATCTCAATATGTTTTTCACGTTCCAGCCCTTCAAAGCATGTGTCAAAATGGTGCTTGATATAAAGGGCCTCAATTAAGGTCAGATCAAACAACGCATAACAGCAATCCGCACAACCCTGCTTACACTCGACTTCATCGGGATATTCCTGGGACACTTTGTTAAACAGTTCATCTGTGGTCTTCACCAGCGCTTCATATTGCTTAAAAAAAGGTTCAAAGTTCATAACTAACTCCTCGCTCTTTGTTTCACGTGGAACATTTTTTCATCATAGAAATTGTTTCACGTGAAACATTATTTGCCGATACAAAACCGGTTGAAAATATCATCAAGAATATCCTGTCCACAGTGATCACCTAGTACGTTGTCAAGCTTATCAATTGCATCCATGATATCGGTGGCGATGATCTCTGTCGGCAAAGCCTCTATCATGGCATGTCTGGCACGCTTACCGGCAACCAGACACTGTTCAAGCCAGTTTTTGTGCCGAAGATTGGGAACAATGCTGATCTCCCGGTTGACACCTGTGTCGCCGACGATTGCCGTCCATATCATGTGCCGCAGTTCTTTTATACCTGTTCCTTTCAAGGCCGAGATGGCCACACAAGGCTTCTGCCGCCAGGCATCGGGTAGGTTAGAACCTCTGCCACTGGGAGGGAGGTCATTTTTGTTCTGAACGACAAGATGCTTTTTGTCGGTAATTTCATGGTATATTGCTATGTCTTCCGGGTACAGTGGTTCGCTGTTATCAACCAGGAACAGTATAAAATCGGCGTCCTTTATGGATTGCCTTGTTTTTTCAATGCCAATTTTTTCAACCTCACCCAGGGCTTCATGAAGACCAGCGGTATCCATGATGACAAGCGGAAGACCATTGATATGAAAAATCTCTTCGATGACATCACGGGTCGTTCCGGGCACTGCGGTTACAATGGCCCTGTCCCTTTCAATAAGCCGGTTCATCAAGCTAGATTTACCGACATTGGGACGTCCGATGACAGCCATCTTGACCCCGTCACGGTAAAAATGGCCCTGACGGTAGTCTCTAAGCAGCTCTTCGATGCTTTGAAGGACGCCCTGTTGGAGGTCTTGAACCATGGTCTCATCTACAGGCTCGTCTGTGACATCTTCAGGAAAATCGATGGCAGCTTCCAGCAAAACACGAATTCCAAATAAGGTATCCCTGATACTGACAATCTTTTCTGTCAGTCCTCCGGTAAGCTGCTGATTGGCAATTCTCAACCCTGTTCCTGTTTTTGCGTTGATGATATCTGCAACGGCCTCTGCCTGGGTTAAATCGATTCTGCCATTAAGAAAAGCTCGCTTGGTGAATTCCCCAGGTTCGGCAATAACGGCACCGGCCCCCAGAACCTTTTCAAATATTTTTCCGAGTACGACAGGACCTGAATGGGAGTGGATTTCGACAACATCTTCGCGGGTATAGGATCTTGGTGCCAGCATGGCAACCGTCAGGACTTCATCGATGTCGTCAAGGGTGTCGGGATCGCGAATATTCCCGTGATAAAACCGGTGAGAGGTAAATAGTTTTTCCTGCCGGTCAATCTCTTTTTTGGGTCCTTTTTGTGTTCTTATGAACAAGGATCTAGCAATATTGACGGATTGGTTCCCTGAAAGCCGGATAATACCGATGCCACCGCTTCCAAAAGGTGTTGAGATGGCGGCTATTGTGGTGCTTTTCATAAATGCTTTTTGCGGCTTATGATGCGTTCTTTTTTCGTTTTCTTTTTGGATAAATCTTTAACTTACGATAATATCCTTCGCCAACACTGTGAGTGCGTACCTCGCGGTCCTCTTTGAGTGTAATGTGAATAATTCTGCGGTCGTGTGCATTAAACTGACCGGCCGTCACTGGCTTGCCTGATTTTTTCACTTTTTCACTTAGCCGTAAGGCGAGTTTTTGGAGTCTTTCACGCTGGGTTTGAAGATACCCTTCTATGTCGACCTCAACCCGAACTCGCTGTTCGTTCTGCTTGTTGATAATTTTTTCCACGAGGTATTGCATCGCTTCCAATGTCTGACCTCTTTTCCCGATAAGAACGGCCGTATTCCCACCGGAAACCTCGTAAACGAGCTTTTCATCTTTTTGGGTCACTGAAATAGCAGCATCGGTGGTAATAAAATCAACAATTTTCTGTAAAACCTCTTTTCCAAGCGCGGCACTCTCTTCCGAACCCTCGTTGTCGTATTTTTTTCCAAAAGCCTCATCCACTATCGCGAGGACTTCTTTACTCTCTTTTTCAATTTCTTCGTCAATTGTATCAACCGCTTTTTCTTCCACCTCATCCGGAACAACCACTCTGATTTTTGCTTTTTTAGAACCGACCAGACCAAAGATACCGGTTGATCCATAGGAGATGATGTCATGCGCAAGTTTGCTGGGTGGAATGTTCAATTCCTGGCTTGCTTTTTGAACGGCTTCTTCTACGCTTTTACTTTCAAATTCTATGACAGGGGACATGGTCTTCCTCCCTTTTATGCATATTTTTTCTGAATGTACGTCTGCTGTGCAATCGACAAGATATTGTTAATCAGCCAGTAAAGTACAAGCCCTGAAGAAAAATTGATAAAAATTACCGTAAAGACAATGGGCATAAGCATCATCATTTTTGCCTGGGTCGGGTCTCCGGGCGGCGGGGACATTTTCTGTTGCAACAACATGGTGGCTCCCATGATGACCGTCAACACGGGTATACCATACGGCGGTTGCATAAATGGTATCGAAAAGGAGAATTGAAACAGACGGTCCGGGGCAGACAGATCGTTTATCCATAAAAAGAAAGGTGCGTGCCGAAGCTCGATGGACGAATAGAGCATTCGATACAGCGCAAAGAAAACGGGAATTTGCAGGACCATGGGAAGACATCCCCCCATGGGGTTGATTTTATAGGTTTTGTACAGTGACATGATTTCCTGGTTCATCATCTTTTTGTCATCTTTATACTTTTCTCTTATTTCCGCCATCAGCGGTTGCAAGCGCTTCATTTCGCTCATGGATTTATAGCTTTTTGATCCAAGTGGCCAGAGCAGAAGTTTTGTCAATATCGTCAGGACAATAATGGCGATACCGTAATTCGGTACCTTGCTATAAATGAAATTCATAAACCAGAGAAGTGGCTTGGCAATTATGTCGAACATGCCGAAATGTATGGCTTTATTGAGATCGTGATCGACATCCTTAAGAACCTGCATGCTTTTTGGACCAAAAAATATCTGGTAAGCAAAATGCTTCTGAGTTCCAGGCTGGATCGTGTATTCCGGCCCAATGAATCGATTCCCCAACACATCATTGTTGTCCAGGGAGAGCTTCATAACACCTTTTGTATCATCCAAGGGAATGATGCTCTTCATAAAATATCTGTCTACAATCGCTAACCATTTGATATTGCCGGGATATTCACTCTTGTCTTCAATTTTTTTTGTTTTGATTTGTTCTAGCTTGCCATCAATCAGGGCACAAGGGCCCTCAAATGAATAGCCCCCCTTTGCATTTTCTGTATTATTTTTCATGTTCAGAGCAAGCTTGTCCACAATTGCTCTGTCAGACCCGTTCTTGATGTCGACGGTCAGCTGGATAAGATAACTTTGCGGGGTAAACCGGTATCGTTTTTCAACCAAAACACCGGCATCAGAGCGCCACGTAAAGGCAAGCTCTCTTTCCGCATCTATAACCTTAAGTGTGTCAAGTGTTTCTTCCGCGGAGAAAATTGCGTCCTCCAGGCCTGGAATGCTTTTTCCAACCAGGGAGAGCTGAAGCATGTCGTGACTGGAGGCCGGATCAATCAGTTCTTTATAAGCGGCATCCGGGTCAATACTTTCCCTGTATTCTTTCAAAACATAACTCTGAAACACGGCACCCTGCTCGTTGATGGCAACCGAATACAAGGGGGACTCAACTGTAATCACCCGGGGAAGCGATTTTTGTGAACCAACGGGCGCCTCTGCCACATACTGTTCCACGGGTTTTTCTTCCACAGCGTTGTTGACAGGCGTTTCTGCCTGGGTCACTATTTCTTCTTCGGTTTTCTGGGCTGCGGTCTCAGCTATCGGTGCCTCAGGTGTCTGCTTCTCCACGAAAAAGAAGTTCCACAAAAAAAACACAAGAAATGACAGCACGATTGCAATCAATACACGAGCTTGCTCCATAATCTTCTCCTGCTATTCGGTTTTCTGCCTATAATGGAAAGCACATCGGTTGAAGTTTCACAGACAGGTTCGCTGGGGAATAAGTGTGGAAAGCGACAAAATTGGGCGCGGGCAGCCACATACACAGAAGCCGATCAGGGAACCGGATCGATACCACCTGGATGATATGGATGGCATTTCAATATCCGCTTGATAGAAAGGGACAGGCCTTTTACCGTTCCATATCGTGCTATCGCCTC
>JASJGV010000582.1:0-14240 GCA_033791325.1 Desulfobacterales bacterium
GTCGTCAAGTATCTCTACTTCCGTTAATATTTTATCCATTGTTAGCCTTTCGCGCGTAAAAACGATATTGTCTCGTTTAACAGCATAACCAGTCTTTTAGCAGTTTATACCGCTTGTCATAACAATGTTCCGAAAATAGTATCGCGGCATAAGGGTTTGTAGCAGAAAACGGTCCTCAATCGGAACGTTTTTCTGACAACCCCTATAAGCCTTAAACAAGGGAGCCAGCAAGGGGGACTGATAAACTAAAAGTTTGAAATAAAAACAAAACTCAGCTATTCTTGCTAAATCCGGTCATGGTTTCCGATGCATACGCAAACCCTGCTTCAATGACGTGGAGCAGAAAGATTGGTCGAAAGGATTGTGGTATGGAGGCAATGTTACCCCTGAATGAGAACGCACGTCTCAAGGCACTTTTGGATTATCGTATCCTGGATACCCTCCCGGAGGATTCTTACGACGATATCACCCTGCTGGCTTCGGAAATCTGCGCCACGCCCATGGCAGCCCTGTCTCTGATCGATAATTCGCGGCAGTGGTTCAAATCCAAGGTCGGCCTTACCGTTCCGGAGACGGCGCGGGAACACGCATTTTGTGCTCATGCCATTTTACAGCCGGATATTATGATCGTCAATGATGCATATCAAGATAGCCGCTTTACAGATAATCCTTTCGTTACCGGGAATCCGTGGATACGCTTCTACGCGGGGGCGCCCCTGGTGACGTCCCGGGGTGAGGCCTTGGGAACCCTGTGTGTAATCGATCAGGATAGCCGCACCCTTAGCGATGCTCAAATCAAGTCATTACAGGCCTTGTCACGTCAGGCGATGGCGCTTTTAGAGCTTCGGAAATATGTCCAACAGCAAAAAAAATATCAAAAGGAGCTCAGAGAATACCAGCTTAAACTGGAGCATTTGAACACCCAGTATCAAAAGCTGAGTATCACCGACGATGTAACCGGCTTTAACAACACCCGTTTCCTGCATCAATACCTGGACGCTTATTTAAAGCCCGTCTCAGAGGGCGGTCATCCCTTGTCCCTGGTTTTTTTCGACATGGATAACTTTAAAAAAGTGGTGGACTCCCACGGCCATTTATTGGGTGCCAAGGTGTTAAAAGAGGTGGCGGAAACAGTGAATGAACATCTCGAAAGTGATGACCATATTGTCCGTTATGGCGGTGACGAGTTCATTGTGGTTCTTCCGGGACAGGGAAGTGATGCGGCACTCTCCAAGGTGCAGGCCATCAAAAAGGAGATTAGCTCGCAGGTCTACCTGAAGCAAGAATCCATCGATCTGAATGTAACGGCCTCTTTTGGAATCGCCACCTACCCGCAGGATGCCGGAAACAAGAAACAGCTCCTCATGGCCGCGGATCTTTGTCTCTTTCAGAGTAAAAAAGAAGGCAAGAACCGTATTTCCATAACCAAGAGATGAACCGTCATACCTCTCATGGCAATGGGTTTTAAACCGTGTAACAACGCCGGGTCATGGAGCCTGTTTTGAAGAAAAGCGGGCCGGGAAACCAGGCCCGCTTTTTTTTAGGAATTGAGGATCTTCTTTGCACTTTCATCATTGGCATCGCACATGTGGGCAATACCGGTTTCTTTAGCGGTTTCCCGGTTCCCGGAAAAGATTTCCCCCCGGGTAATGTTCTTGATATCAAATTTGCGAGCACCGGCCAACAACTGCTGCAGCCCGCCATAGAGTTTGTCCACCATGGTCACCATGGCAAGCGCGCCATAGGGGATCTTGGTCATTTCATCTTTTCCGAGTTTTTTTTCAACGTCATGGTAGCATGAAAATATTTCCGTAGCCGCATTTCCCACACGCAGGACAGACTTGGGGAGCTCCGCCCAGTGACCGTTGAGAGCCCCTCTTTTCTCAGGGAAAAGGGCGCCTTCGATGTTTGCCCCTACAAATCCCGGTATCATAAGTGCCCGCCCCATGCAGATCAGCTTGGTGAAGGGCGCCCCCAGCGCAAGGCCTTTGAAAATACTGTCTTCCTGGGCAAACCCGCCGGCAAAGGACATGTCCACCACCCGGTAACCCTTGGCAGCCAGTATGTTGGCATATTCATAGGCCTTGGCGTGCAGGTTGATGGATGGAACGCCCCAGCTCTGCATCATATTCCAGGGGCTCATACCCGTACCACCACCGGAACCGTCGATAGTCAGAAGATCCAGCTCGGCATCGCTGGCAAACTTGATGGCCATGGCCAGCTCCTCCATGCCATAGGAACCTGTTTTGAGGGATATGCGTTTGAAACCGAGGCTTCGAAGATAGACCACCGAACTCATGAAGTCTTCCCGAACCTGCTCCACCGTGGAAAGATCCGTTCCTCCCAGCCGGCTGTGCCTTGCAAACGATTTGACCGAGCGGGTTTCAAAGGCTTTCTGAACCTCCGGAAGCGAGGGGTCCGGATCCACCACATACCCTCTGTCCTGGAGGAACTTGGCATATTCAAGACTCGTGACCTGAATCTCGCCACCGATATCCTTGGCCCCCTGCCCCCATTTCAACTCGATAATACACTTGTCCCCGTATTTTTCAGCCACAAACTCAGCCACCCCATTGCGGGTATCTTCCACATTCAACTGGACAAAAAGCCCCCCATACCCATCATAATACTTGAAGTAGCTGTCGATACGCCGTTCCAGTTCCGGGGCCTTTTTGATTTTGCCTTTCCTCTCTGATGAAAGGTCGATCTCTGATTCCAGATCGACACCCACCACGTTTTCCCCGATAACCACGGGAATCCCGGCCAGTGCCGCGCCGACCGCAAAAGATTCCCAGTACTTTGCCGCCACAAAGGTAGACCCCAGGGCCCCGGTCATAAGCGGTATGCGGGCCTTGGTCTTTATCTCGTTACCAAATTCAGTTTCGAGTTTCACGTTGGGAAAGATGCAATCATCCGGATCGCTGGTCAGTCGACTGTTCAAGCCATGAGACCCATAAGCATACCCCTGAATACGAAGAGAGTTGTAGGAGACACCCACATGCGTCGTATTGTTGGCCCCGGCCGTCACAATGCCGTAGCTGCGTGGATAGAGAAGTTTCCTGCCCACAAGACTCGATAGCCACGTTTCACACTTGCCCTGGCAGTCGGCCCTGCACAAGGTGCATAATCCCGCTTCTGTGGGATTCCCTCTGTTGGTCGTTCCCAGCACGTCGTTCGATTTTACAAATCTCATAAATTTCTCCTTGGTCTAATGTTCCTGTTGCTTTAAGCAACCTTCGATTTTCACTCATATTGAGATGCTCTTCTGAAAACAAAAAAAGGCGCCCACCTGTGTAACCACAGGACCAGACGCCTTTGTCTATTTTATGTATCCCCGTCTACACGCCGTTGTGTAGCGGGTTCTGATTCATTCTTATGGGTATATCGTAAAGCCAAAGGGCATGACAGATAAACCCACCGGGTAGATATGCGTTAACATTTAGTCTGAATAATGCTGCTTGTCAAGCAAATTGTCTTTACCCCATAGTTGCATAAACAACATGGCAAACAATAGATAATGATACGTTATTATACTAAATTTTGCAACGCTGGGGTTTATTTTGTGATAGTTATTGCTTGGCATCCGCATAGTTGACATAGCCATTTCGCTTTTTCTTGGCCATGTACATGGCCTGATCCGCCTTATTAACCAGGCTGTCCATGTCCACGGCATCGGTGGGGAAAACACTGATGCCGACACTCGAGGAGATGTAATCAACCTTATTCCCTTTGAGGTCATACGGATCGGAAAGGCTTTTGACAATTTTTTCTGCTATGACTGTCGGGTGGATAGGATGCGGGTTGTCCGCCAGAACAACAAACTCATCGCCACCGATTCGTGATACAAAATCGGTTTTACGCAGGGTGCTCTGCAACCGGTCCCTGATCGCCAGCAAAAGCACATCACCGATCTCATGCCCCAGGGTGTCGTTGACTTTTTTAAATTTGTCGATATCGATATAGATCAAGGCAAGTTCGGCGCCATATCGCTTGGCGTGATAGAGAGCATCCTCTAACTGCTCATAGAATGCCTTTCTGTTTTTCAATCCTGTCAGTGCGTCATGATAGGCCAGGTAGATCAGATTCTCTTCATATTTTTTCTGTCGATCCACATCCCTGACAATACTACGCAACCCTGTTTTTTTTCCCTGGCCGTCCTTGATGACCGTAGGCGTAAGACCCACAAATTTTTGTATTCCATCCTTGCGTCTAATCAAACAGGTCAATTCCGCTTGCGGCACGTCAGTTTCATAGATATCTGCAAAATGCTTAAATATCTTTTCAACATCTTTCTCCTCCAGCATCGTTGCGGTGTTCAAACCGGTCAATTCTTCTCTGGAATACCCTGCAATGTCTCGCATGCGATCGTTGAAAAAAGTGATATTCCCGTCAAGGTCTACCTCACAATACCCTTCATCGATGTTTTCGATAATTGAGCGGTAGCGGTTCTCGCTGTCACGTAATGCCTGTTCGGCTGAATTCCGATCCCGCAACATCTGGTTGGCGGACGTGGCCATGTTGACAAACTCTGAATAACTGAGGGCTTTGGTGTCCATCATCATAGCAGCCGAGGTCGATGTATTGAAAAACTCGACAAACTGATGGAAATTGCCCCGAATTTTGCGCATCATCACACGGTACACCAGGTACTGAAGCAGGAACATGGCCGAAAGAAGCAGTGACATGGTCGAAACCTGCTTCATGATCTTGTGTCTGAAATCCAGTTGTTTTCCCAAGATGACCCGTTTGATATCGCCAAACCAGAATTCTGCACCGACATACCACCCCAACTCCGGCACACTTTTGGCAAAAGACCGTATCAACTCCACTTTCCGCGTGCTGGGATTGAACCACGAATAATCGACAAACCCTCCCCCGGGTTTCTTGACTGCTCTCAAAAAGAGCTGGTGCGAATTAATACCATCCAGATCTGTCAGAAGAGAAATGTCCTTACCGATGAGTTCGGGACGGCTGATACTCATGAGTTGGATTCCGTCAAGGGTTCGCACGAACAGGAATCCGGGTAGCCGGCCCTTGTTATGAAACCGTATCCTGGATATCCAGCTCAGCATCTCAGATTCCTGTTCATCCCCGGGAGTTCCATGCTGTTTGCGTGTCCAACGAATATAGTCGATGGCCTTCTCCACCTCGTTCTTGAAAATCGCTTCCTGCTCCTGGATATAGTCTATTTTAATCGTTTCGCGTTCCAGACGGAAAAAATAATATTCACCGAAAAGAACAATACCGCCCAGGAGAACCAAAGGGAGGCTGATCATTACAAGCATGTTCACCATGATCACATCGACCAGACTTTTCTTTTTTTCCTTCATTGCATATAATTCCGATATTGTCTTTGTGACACTTATCAATAGGCTCATAGAGAGCAAACCGCCCATCATAAACCAAAGTTTTCTAAGGTGTTCATATACCAAATACGGTCATTCGACAACGTCATATTTTGCATGGCTTGCACGGACACAGAAAATAGCTTATAAGCAAATAAAATTACAATAATAAGCTGGAAGCTATGGAGGCATACCCGTGAAACGTGACTTTCTACACATCACTGACCTGACCACCGACGAAATTCATCATGTGCTGAATCTATCGACGGAAGTCAAAGCCAGAATACGGACGGATAAGGATTATCAACCTTTCAAAAGGCAGAGCATGGCGATGATTTTCGCAAAACCCTCCGCCAGAACACGCCTGTCTTTTGAAACAGGATTTTATCGTTTGGGGGGCCATGCCATCTACCTGGGGCCATCGGACATCGACATAGGGAAGCGGGAAGCCGTCAAGGACATCGCCCGTGTTGTCAGCCGGTATAACCACATAATCATGGCACGGCTTTTCGCGCATACCCATATCACCGAGATGGCAGCATACGCTGACGTACCGGTAATCAACGGTCTGACCGACTACAACCACCCCTGCCAGGTCATGGCTGACATCTTCACCATACAAGAACATCGCGGGAACCTGAATGACTTGAAAATTGTCTATCTCGGTGATGGAAACAACGTGGTAAATTCCTGGCTGCGTCTGGCCATGAGGCTCCCCTTCCACTTTGTCTGTGCCTGTCCGGAACATTACGAGCCCGATGCTGAAACGGTCAGGGCAGCTAGAGCGGAAAGCATGTCTGAAATCGAAATTACCCATGATCCCAAAACGGCTGTAAAAGATGCCGACGTGGTGTACACGGATGTCTGGGCTTCCATGGGTCAGAAGCATGAAGCAAAAGAACGGGAGAAACATTTTCAGGGGTATCAGGTAAACGATGCCCTGATGGCGGCCACGGGAAAACAGACGCTCTTTCTGCACTGCCTGCCGGCAGAAAGGGGCAGAGAGGTCACAGATTCGGTCATGGAATCACCGGCTTCTGTGGTTTTTGACGAGGCTGAAAACAGGATGCATGTCCAGAATGCCATCCTGTTGACCATCACCGGGCAGGGTTAGCAGGCAATATAGGATACCTGGTCCTTTGGGTCAGGCCTGAGGTGATTGGCTGTGCCAAAGAAAGCCACTTCTTTAAATCCGAAGCACGAATGTCGAAATCCTAAATAATACCGAATGATCTAAATACTAATGATCAAAACAAGGCTCTGAGGGTATAAGAAATAAGCATGTGTTTGGGGTATTTGAGCATTCGATATTTGGATTTGTTTTGTATTTCGATATTCGTATTTAGAATTTTTCACATGGGATGTAAAATTTAAAGCAATTTAAGACATAAGCAGTGCGGGGTTCTATCGTTCCGAGTATCTACGAAATGAGTTTCTTGATGCGCTCCAGCAGTGGTTTTTTTACACGTATTTTTAGATACAGGTCCCCCCCCGGCACGCCGGGGCCCTTCCCGCTCTCGCCCATGCCCGCCAGTCGAATCTTCTGACCGTCCCGCACCCCACGGGGGATGGTGACCACAAGTTTTTTGGACCGTTTCTGATGATAATACGCATACGGACCGCCCGTTTGTGCAAGGGCGGTGTCGATATGGATCATCTCGTAAAGATCCTTTCCGCTATCCTGTGGGGTCAAACCGGATAATTTTTCAAATGCCCGTTGAGCCAGATAAACGAGGGGACGCTTAGCAAAAGGAAGACGTCCGGCTCCATGGAAAGGCTTTCCCATGGAACCGGAAAAAATAAACCCCCTCATGAAAATACCAGGTCGTTTGACTTCAAAAGATTGATAACCCTTTCCATAAAATTCCCTGAAAATATCATCATATCCTCGAAAACCAAAAGATTTTGCCATCTCTTCAAAAATTCTATGGATATCCGATCCACTGAAAATATCCTGTTCGGTATGGCTCTGGCGAAACTGATGACGGGCCGACGATCCAAACGTCTGGCGCAGACTGTCGTATTCACGACGTTTTTGTGTATTGGATAGAACCGCGTATGCCTCGTTGATCTGCTTCATCTTCTCGGAAACTTCAGGTGTTTCCGTATTGCGGTCTGGATGGTATTTGAACGCAAGGTCCCGGTATGCCTGCTTGATCGTCTTTGGTTCGGCATCGGTTGGAACGTCAAGAATTTTATAGTAGTCTGTCATACGATTAGCCATTTAGGCTGTTAGGGTGTTAGACTATTAGGCCGTTAACCGCTAAAAGCCTAACAGTCTAAACACCTACAGTCTCTCTTTTATAATTCCCAGGCCTCCGGTACGCCTGCCTGAAATCTTATGGGCATCTTATAATCCCCGGCAGCCACGGACTGCTGGATCAGCCGTGTGGTCTCTTCCATGCCCAGTTCGTTCATCATGCCAAAGGGGCCTTTTGGCCATGCCAGCGCCGTACATACACCGAGCTCCAGATCAGCCACCGAAACCACATCATTTTCCACAAGATGGGCCGCTATGGTAAAAACATTTCCCAGGAGACGGTCTTTAACAACATCTCTGGTTGGCTGATCCGTCACAACCTCACCATCCGTCAGGTTCCATGGGGCGTTACTTTCAAACTGTGTCTTGAGCTGATCCGGTACCTTTGGATAACCAAGGTCCGAACCGTTCAAGTAATCAAACATGGACACACCCGCGTGGTAACATGTCCCCAGACCCGATCCGTTTTGCACCCACATGATGCCGTAGCGGACATTCAGTGCTTCCTGGGATATGCTTTCGAGGGTGGCAACGTTGTAGGTTTCATCCAGAAAGGAATCCAGCACCATATAGCTGGAAATGAATAGCGGGTTAATGGCAAAACCGGGAAAGTCCTTTACCGTAATGGCTGTTTTACGGCACTTTTCAGCGAAAGCCATCAGGGATTGATAGGTGTCATCGCTGGTATTTTTCTGGCGAATCACTTCCACCAGGCGATTGATATTGGCTGGGAAGAAATAATGTAATCCTGCGGTTCGCTCCTGATGGGACGCTTTCGCCATGAGTGTTTCAATCAAAAAGGTCGAGGTATTGCTGACCAGGATCACATCCTCTTGACAGACAGAAGACAGATCCTCGAATATCTGTATTTTCAGGTCCATCTTCTCAATGGCCGCCTCTATGATGAGATCACAATCTGAAAGGGCTTCATAATGACTGGTGCCGCTGATCATTCCGGTTACGGCATCCATGTCCGCCTGGGACATTTTTCCCTTTGCCACCCGCTTTTCCAGTGATTTGACAACCCATTTGTCAAACATGGTCTGCACCAGTTCATCGTTGAGTTCCTTGAACACCACCCGGTATCCCGACATGGCCGCATTCATACCGATCGCCGCTCCCATTACACCAAACCCGATAATCCCGACTGTCTTAATCTCTTTCATTTCCTCTCCTTATTGGTCTTTGTCATTTGCAATGGCCGTCGCAATAGCCGTTCCCGTGCGATTGATGGCCTCCAGGTCCCCGGGAATCATTTCCCAGGTGGTTAATTTAAGAGCCTCGCCATCACTGGCCCGTGGAATCAAGTGCAGATGGTAGTGCATAACGACCTGATTAACCCCTCTTCCATTCAACTGGACTGCCGCTACCGATACAGACCCCATTGCCCTGGTCATGGCATGTACAATTTTTTTTGAAGCTGCGTGTACTGCAGACAGCTCTGCTACGGGTATCTCCCATAAATTCTCTGCATGCATTTTAGGGATGACAAGTGCATGCCCTTCTGAAACCGGATTGATATCCATGAATGCAAACACGTGTTCATCTTCGTATATCTTGATACTCGGGATGTCACCTTTAACAACTTTACAAAAGATACAGTCTTCCATGCCAAATCCCCCTTCGTGGTTTGGCGGCAGCATACCAAAGCCGGGTCCTTGGAATCAATAAAATTAAAATGATTAACCGATGATGATATAGTTTTCGATGTCATCCGGGTGAACATATTCCTCTGAAATAACCCGATCCCTGGCAGAAATGCCTGCCAGATGCACGGTTTCGGTGTCCCCGGAAACAAGCGGATGCCACCAGAAAAGCTCTTTCCCGGCCGCCAGCAACCGATAGGCACAGGTCTTGGGAAGCCAGCGAAACTTCACCACGTGATCAGGCGTCAGTTCCAGGCACTCCTTGACAAGGAACATCCGGTTTTCATAAGAACGGCAACGGCAATGGGTGGTGTCCAGCAGGTAACAAGACACGTTCGTGTAATCAATTCGACCTGTTTTCCTGTCTTCCAGTTTCTGTAGACAGCAAAGGCCACAGCCATCACACAGCGATTCCCACTCTTGACGGGTCAATTCCTGCAGGGTTTTTGTTTTCCAAAAAGGGATCTGATTATTCGGCATAAAACATCAATGGAAGGGCGATCTGATAACCTTTTCCACCGCGACCGGACCTGCAATCTGCTTCTGTTCCAGCATGATTTTCTCTGTCTGCCGCCAGGCTTCCAGATCGATCGTTCCAATGCGGGTGTCCTTGAAAGGTTTTATGAGGCTTCGGGTAATCACCAGTTGCTTACGCATGATATCGGGTGCTGTATCTTTATCAAATTGTCTCAGTGTTTTCAGAACCTGTTCTTCATTATCCGCTTCCAGGGCGTCTTCCCATCCCTTAAGCAGTGCTCTGATAAATTTCTCGACCACATCCGGACGCGCTTCCATCATGCGCCTCGAGGTCACGACAGAGTTGGCAACAAACTTGACGCCGTGGGCTGCCGGGTTGAAATAGGCCACCGATTCACCGAGATCGCCAAGCTTTTTTTCCAGAATCGGTGCCTGTGAATTTCGATACACGGGCCATCTATCCACCCGCTTTTGATAAAAAGGCGTATAATCATACCGGACGCTGAAGAGACTGATATCTTTTTCCGTAACCCCGGCTTTCGCCATGAGTGTACGCATGATGGTTTCATCATTACCGCCAAAAGTAATACCGACCACCTTACCCTTTAGGTCTTCAGCACTTTTGACGTCAAGATTCTCCGTCCGGTATATCCATTGCAGCGGGTTGACCTGAAACAGCTGGGCGATGACGACAACAGGCGAGCCTTTAGCCAAAGCCCGAATTACCTGATCGGCCGACGCCACACCAAACTCCGCGTAACCCAACTCCAGTTCACGGATGGCATCTCTTTCGGGGCCACCTTCTTTGACAGTTACATCCAGACCCTGGGCTTTAAAGTGGCCATGAACATCGGCATAGATATCACCGATCACGCTGGCATTGAAAAGCCATTTCAAGCGGTAGGTAACCGCCTCCCCTGCCTCAGCGGTTTTTACACCAGGCAGCGAAAACAGCAGTGAAAAACAAATGGCAATCAGGAAAAGAAATACCGTTATTTTTTTGATATGTCTGTTCATTTCCATCCTCCCAATAAAATCGATATACAATTTTATAAAACGCGACATTGTCGCTTAATAAAGGACTTCTCCCAATATTACTTCTGCTAAACTTTTAACTATTGCTTTTTCACTTGAGCCATTGATTCCTTATCTGCTGGGAAGCGAGGAAGCCTGGAGGCTGTGGGATGCTGTTATCTGCTATTAGCCGTCAGCAACCCTACATCCCTTGTAACACCCTCGAACCCTCGGCCCCTTGGATCATCACTACTTTAAGATGATCCAGAATTAATGACTTGCCCATCCTTTTTTCACGAGGTGCCCGACAATCTCCAGTAAGCCCTGATAAACGGACAGAGTAATGCCGATCAAAAACAGAGCGGTGAGAATTTTTGCCAGATCGCTTTGATAGAGTGCAATGCGAATACTATATCCTATTCCGGCATTTGCCGCAATAAATTCGGCAACAATTGTGCCTGCCATGGCAAGGGTCGCACTCCCGGATATGACGGTCGTCAATTTGTTCAGATTTTCAAACGCCCGTATCTTGACTTCCAGTTGCCAGCGCATTCTCCCGGTAACACGGTAAAAATGCTCGATATCATGGACCGGCTCAGACATGATGCTGAGTACAGACAGCAAAATGGGGAAATAACAGATCATGGCCGCAATCAGCAGCCTGGACAAAAACCCGTCACCGAACAGGATAAAAATGATCGGTGCGATGGCCACGATGGGATAGGCCTGGACATTGTAGGCCGCCACCTTGATAAAGGATCCAAACCAGGTTGTCTGCCGGCCCAGAACTCCCACAATAACAGCCATGAGAACTGATATGATCTGCCCGATGACAGCAACAGATATGGTATCCACCACATCCGATAAATACCTTAAAAAAACACTCCGAAACGTCCGGACCAGATCTTCGAGTCCCGGGATGACATAATCGGAAAGATCCAGGAAGTATTTCACGCTGAACAGGATCACGAGTCCGAGCAGGTATATGATAAAAAACTGATAGATGCGTCTATGAAGCATGCATGATCTCCAGCATGGTCTGTTCCAACTGCTCCCTGGCCAGATCTTGCCCAAGTTTGTGATCCCGGCCCTTAACCGTTACAACCTGGGGCGATTTCTGGGAATTTCGAAAAACCAGGATATCCCTGCAGAATTTGGAAACCTCTATCACATTGTGAGAAATATATAAAAAGTAGGCATCCGGAAACATGTCCTTGATCTTCAATATGATCTTCTCCCGTGTTCGTTCGTCCACATTGGCCAGGCTTTCATCCATTATGAGCAAGTGAAAATCCTGCAGCAGATAGCGTATCAGGTTCACCCGATTCTGCTGCCCAAGGGATAGTTGAGAGAATCTGAGTTTCATGGTCTGGGTCATGTCAAAAGAAGCGATCAGTTCATTTTTCCGGTCTCTGAGGGACGGTGGGGTTATTTTTTCGAGATGTTTCCCGACACTCGACCAATCAGGCAGCCTCTCCAGATTATAAGAGTAGAGAAGATTCTGCATGCCTTCCGATCTGACAACACCTGAATAGGCAGTGATATCGCCTACAATGATTCGCGCCAGGGATGTTTTACCAACACCGGAAGGACCAAACAGCGCATGGAATCCCGGGGTTTTCATCTGGAAAGACAGATCATGGAACACGTCCATGGAACCGTTGCGATAGCGAAAGTTAATATTGTCGCATTCTAAAAACATAATAGACGGTTTTAGGTTTTAAGTGTTAAGTTTTAGGTTTTAGTTATCAGCTATCAGCTATGAGTTAATAACGTCCGCAGGGCAAATGTCAACAAATGACGCCTGAAAGGCAAATTACATGGAATAATTAATACCACACAGGGTTGAATGGCGATTCTTGACCAAAGACCACCCGAGTCGAATAACAACCTTAGGGCTCCCCTATGGTCAACCATGTCATATCACTCCCGGTCAACTGTGCCCCGCAGCGACTCAGAATATTGGATTCCCCATCCCGGACACTCACGATCAGTTCCGTCAGACCCGCCAGTTCGGATTCAAGATTCTGTGGGCTTTCCTTGCTTCGAAATCCCCTGTGCCTGAAAAACGCATCATAGGGTCTCATGGTCAGAGATCCGCGCAGGTATTTGACAACCCATTCCACGTGTGCGTGGATATCGGAAAGACCCTGTGGTGTCTTTTGAACCTGCTCACACGTTCGAAGACCTATGGATATCTGGATCTGGTTTTGTTCCCAGTTATAAATGACCGCGATGGTAGGCCCCTGTTCGAACAGGGGCTTTTCGTTCTGAAAAAACAGGGCTCGATGCCTGTAGAGATAATCCTCGATATTTTTTAATCCCCAATCCATCATGGACACAGGCTCTTTCATGAGAAATTGAACCGACGGTGTGGGTTCTGCCGCCGCAGGGGACATCGCCACCGTCCATAAAAACACCAGGAGACAGCCCATACAAGGTCTTATCGCATATGTCATGAGGCACTCTTTCATCGAGAAACCTTTTGCATCAGAAGATCCCAGTCCTCATCCACCATTACCTGGATACGCCTGATCTCGTCTTCGTTCAAGTGTCGAAACCGTCCCTGGGCTTTCAGATACACGTCCACTGCCTCATTCCCCTGGAAATTGAGCGTATAGTCCACACCTTTTTCTACTTCATAAAGAGGAAACATGTTACATTGAACCGCATGCCTGGCAATACTGACAGACTCCTCAGACGGTATGGCCCAACCTGTGGGACATGTTGCATATACGTGCAGGAACCGAGATCCACCTTTCAATTGCCTGGCTTTTTCAAACTTGCGGATCATGTCTTCCGGGAAAGCAATACTGGCCGTTGCAGCATACGGTATCCTGTGTGCCGCCAGAATCTCCACGATATTCTTTTTCCGCGAGCGTTTCCACCCCGGTCCGGGCGTCGTGGTCGTGCGGGCCCCATAAGGGGTTGAAGAACTTCTCTGCACACCCGTGTTCATGTATGCCTCGTTGTCATAACAGACGTATAGAATATCTTCATTTCGTTCTACTGCGCCACTTAACGATTGCAACCCGATATCGAAAGTGCCGCCATCACCGGCCCATGCCATAACAACGGTTTCAGAATCACCCCTCATATCGAGTGCCGCCCGCAAACCACTGGCGGCGGCCCCCGCGGTAGCAAATGCGGTCTGGAGCACGGGAACCTTCAAGGAAGACTGCGGATAAGGACCTGCAATAACACCCCAGCAACAAGCAGGAATAACAACCATGGTTTTGGGCCCCATGGCCCTGAGGGCAAATTTCATGGCGATCGCCGCACCGCAGCCGGGACAGGCCACATGGCCGGGATGAATGAGGTCGGGATGGGTCTGATGTTCCATTGTTTCGTCACACCAATTAAAAGAAAATATCGAATATTGAACAAGAAATTTTGAATGTAGAAGTTCTACGATTCATTATTCCTAAATCAATCTTTTATTCACTTCCGCTGTTCGATATTCATCATTCTCTTTATTCTATGGGTCTCATCCAGTTA
>JASJGV010000583.1:0-3484 GCA_033791325.1 Desulfobacterales bacterium
TCGGAGCGTTGGTTGCACGACAGAGAGCCTCCTTGCCATAGGGGTTTTTGGACTTGAGTCGGCAGGGCCCGATGGAACAATGTTTACAGCAGGCGGATTCAGCACCAATTGGGCAGGCTTTCATGTTCAATGCACGGTCAAACGCTGTTTCGACACCGTCACGTTTGGCTTTCCGCAACATCTGGGCTGTGGCCTCACAAATTGTGACATCACTTATGTTCATCTCTTTTTTCGGAGGTGTTACTTTTTTCTTTTCCATTTTTTCTCCCTTCGTAGAATTCTTGCCGATATAGGATGATTGAAAGTTTACTTGCTAACAATAATGATTACTGATAGTAATAAACCAGAATAAAATCCTTGTCAAGGGATATTGAAATCGTGTATTTGAATTTAACCCGTTCCAAAAATAGCGGGACCTAAGCTGAGCGACTGTCGAGGTTGCCGTAGCTATAAGGAAGATGCTGTTCCGCTATAGTGAACTATGCGGGATACAAGCAACTTATAATGTTGGAAAGGAATGGAACATGACTGATAAACCGGTAAAGCTCTATACTCTAAGTACCTGTAGTCACTGCAAATCAACAAAAAAATTCTTGAATGAGTGCACTGTTCAGTATGAATTTGTAGAGGTAGATCTACTGGAGGGCGAGGAACGAAAAGCCATCTTAGAAGATATTAAGAAATTAAACCCGCGTTGTTCATTTCCTACCCTCATCATCGGTGATGAGGTGATCGTAGGGTTCAAGGAGAAAAAAATAAAGGAGGCGCTAGGGCTCTGATGGATATCGATAAACTTTTCGAGAATCTCCAGAAGGTACAGGAACCCAAAGGATACTACTTCAACAAAGACCGGCCCTATGTCCTGGAACTGTTGTCCGCTCTCATCCAGAACAAGAACCGCTATGGGTATATGGTGTGCCCCTGCAGACTGGCATCCGGGGACAGAGAGGCCGATAAAGATATTTTCTGCCCCTGTGTTTACCGAGAGCCCGACGTTAAGGAATATGGCTGTTGTTACTGCGGTCTCTACGGTTCAAAGGAATGGACCGAAGGCAAGGTGGAAGTGGAATATGTTCCCGAGCGCCGACCACCCGAAAAAATGGGCTTCTAACCCGGAAAATAAAATCGCGGCACGATTTTATACCGCTTGTCATAATAATGTTCCGGAAATAGGATCGCGGCATAAGGGTCTTGTAGCAGAAAAACGGTCCTCAATCGGAACGTTTTTCTGACAACCCCTATATATGACGCGACTATGTCGCTCTGACTTGAAAGGTGCCGGCCTGTTTCACGAAGCAAGGTTGCCGCAGATGCAAGGCGTCAGACCATGAAGCCGTAGAGTTGCTACTGTGAATGTTCCGCAACACAGCAGATGTGGCAAGATCGCTTCGTGAAACTAGCTGAATTTGTCGAAAGCGATCATCTCCGGATCCACCCCCAGATCATCCAGCATCTGTTCGATAGCCTCGATCATCATGGGCGGCCCACAGAGATAATATTCAATCTCAGTGGGATCTTCATGATTTATGAGATAATGGTCTCTTAAATTTTGATGAATATAACCTGTCATGGCGTTCCAGCCATCTTCCGGCTGTGGATCCGACAGTGCCACATGGAACGAAAAATTATCATACGCTTTCTCGAGCGCCTGGAACTCATCATCAAAAAACAACTCCTGTTTTGATCGCGCCCCGTACCAGAAAGACAGGGTTCTTTTGGTTTTGAGTGTCTCCAGGTAGTGCAGGATCTGACTTCTCAAAGGTGCCATGCCTGCCCCACCCCCAACAAAACACATCTCCCTATCCGTCTTTTTGACGAAAAAATCGCCGTAAGGACCGCTTAACGTAAGATTGTCCCCGGGATTCAAATTAAAAATATAGGATGAGCCTCTGCCCGGGGGCGCCTCTTGTTTGCCTGGCGGTGGTGTGGCTATCCGGATGGTAAATCGGAGACGATTCCCTTCAGCAGGTGGATTTGCCAGGGAGTAGGCACGAAAAATGGCTTCTTCAGATTTGGAGCGCAGGCCCCAGAGATCAAAACGATCCCAGGCAGGCTGAAATTTTTTCCCCACACGTTTTCTAAACTCAGAAAAGGAAAGTTGGTATTCCGGAACATCTATCTGTACATAAGCACCGGCATCGAAATCAAGAAACTCATCCTCTTCCAACTCGAGAATAAGGTCCTTGATGAAAGTGGCCACGTTGTCGTTCGATACTACCGTTGCATGATACTTTTTTACATCCAGAATATCTTCAGGGATCCGGATCTTCAAATCCTCTTTTACCTTGAGTTGACATGCCAGATGTATATTCTCCTGCTTTTCCTTACGATTGATATGAACCAGTTCTGTGGGAAGAAAGCCGTGAACGCCCTCTTCTACCCTGCATTTGCACATGCCGCAGGATCCGCCGCCGCCACAGGCGGATGGGATAAATATATTGTTGTTCGACAATGCCTTCAAAAGAATAGTACCCGTATCCACCTGAAGAACATTGTCCGCATCGTCATTAATCATGACGGACCGGTCCCCTTTCAGGACGACCTTGGCTTCAACCAGCAAAAGCAAGCCGACCAACAACATAATGACCGATGAAAATACAAGTGTGCCGACGAAATAGATCATGGATTTAAAATTGTCTTTTGTTGTTATAAACTCCGAATACGAATATCGAAATACGAAAAAATCCAAATGCCGAATGCACAAATGATCAATAGATAGCCCATGTTTTGCATATTTGAGGTCTTGTTTGTGTCATTTGAATTTGCGTCATTGAGTATTGTTTAGAATTTAGAATTTCGTGCTTTGGATTTGAATCGGTTCAAAGTGTTATTCCCGAAAACAGCATAAATCCCATGGCCATCAGTCCCGTGACGATCATCGTAATACCAAAGCCCTGCAGACCTTCTGGAACGTCGGCATACCTGAGTTTAATGCGGATCGCCGCCATGGAGACGATGGCCAGAAGCCACCCTGTACCAGATCCGACACCAAAAACCAGTGATTCCATAAACGTGTAATCTCGTTCCACCATAAAGAGGGATGTTCCCAGAATGGCACAGTTGACTGTTATCAATGGCAGAAAGACCCCCAGTGCATTGTAGAGGGTCGGCGAAAACCTGTCGATAACCATCTCAACCGCCTGCACCATGGCAGCGATGACGGCAATAAAGGTAATAAATTTCAGATAACTGAGATCCACATTCGGCAGTCCCGCCCAGGCAAGTGCGCCCGGTGACAACAAGTAGGTGTAAATTAGCCAATTCACGGGTGCGGTGATGGAAAGAACGAAAACTACGGCAAACCCCAAACCGATGGATGTCTCCATGTTCTTGGATATGGCAACGAACGAGCACATGCCCAGGAAGTACGCCAGCAGAATATTGCCGACAAACACGGAGTTCAAAAATATACTGATCAAATTTTCCATGATCACCTATCGCTCGTTAGCCAGTTCTGAAGCCACACCAGGAGTCCGATGACAAT
>JASJGV010000584.1:0-5582 GCA_033791325.1 Desulfobacterales bacterium
ATCATAAAAAACATGGGTTCAAAATATTCTTTGGCGTAGGCTTTAAAACCTTTCGATTTTATACCTGCCGCATGGGCAATGACAAATCCCATGATGCCGAGACTGAGTGGGGTGTTCAGATCTTTTGTGGGCTCCTCCAGATAGGGAATAATACCGAGCCAGTTTGCCAGCACAAGAAACATGAAAAGCGCACAGATCAGAGGCCCATATGTTTTTGCCATCTTCTTGTCCAGCGCATCTTCGGTAATCTGATAAAACTGGGTGATAAAAATTTCTCCAAAGACCTGCATGGCCTTTGGGTAGATGGCCCTCTTGCGCGTGGACAAAAACCCCACGAGGATCAACAGAAAAAAAACAATCCACGTCATGAGGATGACTTCCAGATTTATCGTAATGTTATGCCCGTAAAACGGTATGATCAGTTGATGTATTCTACCCAGTTCTCCCATAGTGGCCCTGTGCTACGTCCGTTGCATCCCCTCGGGATAAATTAATCTGAGGAGATGGTCTCCCATGATCATGATCTGCACCATAAAAATTCCAAAAGCTGCAGCAACAAAATTCAAACTCTCTAGTTTTATCGACAAGACAAGGGGCGTCGATAACAACAAAAACCGAAACAGCATCGAAACAAACGAGAACAGAACAGATCTTTTACGGGATGCCGTGATGATCATCGGCAGTATTTCACCGATCAGAATAAAATTGATAACACTGAAAATAGAACCGAGCACCAGGCCTTTGGCAATCGGCTTTTGTCCCACCAGAATAAAAACCATCCCGTTAATAACGGCCGTGACCATCGCCCTGGATCCGAATTTTCTCTGTAGTTGATGAACAGGCTCCATTTTTCCTTATAATAACACTTTACTTTTTCGGCTCGATAATATCCATGATTTGACGATAGACAACATTTGCTCCGCCTGCAACCCCCAAAAGAATAAATAGGACAGTAAACAATCCTCGAATGCCGAGCCACCGATCAAGGGTAAGACCGACAAAAAAGCAGAAACCAACACACCCCGCCATCGTCAATCCTATCTGCATGACGATGGAAAGGTTTTCTGCCCAGGCACGATGCTTTTTGTACTCGATATTCACGCTATCCCCCGGCACTTATAGATATCGATGCTCCGGGAATCAAATAGCAGGGATTCTTCGTTAGCATACACATCTGAAATTGCAATGATTATTTTTTCAGTTTTTGGATCAGCCGTTGAATTATATTGAAACTTTGTATAGGATGTGCTTTCAATATCTTGTCTCAGCTTTGATGATTACAATGGTACCATTACACAACCGATGTACCTCAACGTCAATAATCTGCCAGCGTGAAGATGGTTTGTAAAGGTACTATAAGAAAAGGTGCTTGTAAATGCGTTTGCAAAAAATAATACTAGTCTTTTTCTTCTTGCTATGTGCCTTATTATACTCGGAACCGGTATTTGCCGGCAACCACACATCAGAGACCATTGGTACTGGGCATGCTGCCAAGAATCCGGATGCCCACGGGACAACTGACCATTCAGCCGAAGCATCGGCACATGGTGAACATGCCAACCTGGGAGAACTCCTGCCCCTGTGGAGCTGTATCCCTTTTGCATGCATGCTGCTTTCCATCGCCCTTATGCCCCTTCTTCTACCGAATTTCTGGCATCATCATTTCGGCAAGGTCTCCGCTTTTTGGGCCGCCGCTCTGGGTATCCCCTTTTTATTGGCATTTAAAGGAGACGCCCTGTACGAAATTCTGCATATTATCCTGGTAGATTATGTGCCCTTTATCATCCTCCTCTGGTCACTTTATACGATTTCAGGCGGTATCCTCTTGCGGGGTTCCCTGCGGGGAACACCGGTCGTGAATACCATCATACTGATTATCGGTGCTGTCCTGGCCTCCTGGATGGGGACCACCGGGGCTGCCATGCTCTTGATACGTCCGTTTTTGCGGGCAAACAACTATCGAAAAAACAGAACCTTCATGGTGGTTTTTTTCATCTTCCTGGTCGCCAATGTCGGTGGTTCTCTTACACCCCTGGGGGACCCCCCCTTATTCCTGGGCTACCTCCATGGCGTCTCATTTTTCTGGACATTTAATATCATGCCCCACATGCTGGTGGTGTCAGTTGTGCTTCTGATCATCTATTTCTTTCTGGATACCTATTATTACCGTAAAGAAGCTGTTTCGGTTCCCAAGGAAGAAGCAAAAGAGTCCCTCAAGATCGAAGGAACCTACAACTTCCTGTTTCTTGGCGGTGTGGTGGGCTCCGTCCTGATGAGCGGCATGATTGACTTGGGTGAGATCAATATCCTGGGTGTTCACCGGGCAATTCAGGACTGGCTTCGGGATGGTCTCCTGATTTTGTTGGGTGTGGGTTCCCTCATCGCGACGCCTATTCGACTCAGAGAGGACAATGATTTTACCTGGTTTCCCATCATCGAGGTGGCATATCTCTTTATCGGTATCTTCATCACCATGATACCCTGTCTGCTGATACTGAAGGCCGGCACCCAGGGCCAGCTGGCCTTCCTGATCAACATGGTGGAGAAACCCTATCATTACTTCTGGATTACAGGCACCCTGTCCAGCTTTCTGGACAACGCACCCACCTATCTCACCTTTTTCAATACAGCCCTGGGAAGTTTTTATTCCGACCTCACAGAGGCCCAGGCCGTGCCTTTGCTAATGACCGAAAATGCGATTTATTTAAAAGCCATCTCAACCGGGGCGGTTTTCTTTGGGGCATGCAGCTATATCGGCAACGCACCCAACTTTATGGTCCGTTCGATTGCCGAAGAATCCGGAACACCCATGCCAAGCTTCTTTGGCTATATATTGAAATATTCCGTGATCTTTCTTGTTCCCACATTTGCCATCGTCTCCCTCATTTTCTTTTGAAAAGGAGTTGGTTCATGATTTTCAAAAAAGTATTGTTTCACACACATTTCAGAGAGCTGGCACTCAACTCCTTGAAAACCATTATGGAATTAAAAAAAGTGGGGCTGGAATCGATCATCCTGACCCATATCATTCCAAGGGATGAGGTTTCTTTCGTCCCGTATGGCGGCTATCTTAAGGAAACAGAGGTCCAGTTGAAAGCGGAAGCACGGATGCGGTTTGAAGACTGGCAGAACATTCTGACCGAACACGGCATCAAGAGCCGCATCAGGATCGAAGTGGGCGCCCCAAATGCGGAAATTCTGAGGATAGCCGAAGAAGAGGGTGTCGACCTGATTGTCATCGGCAGAAAAAAAAGAACCCTGATGGAAAAGGTATATGTCGGGTCGCACATCATGGACATCCTGCGACGGAGCACGGTTCCGGTTCTGATGAGTAAATATATGGTTCAGTTTGAATGGGAAAATGAACAGCTCACACGAACCAATGATCATATTTTTGATCGACCGATGCTCGCCACGGACTGGTCGCAACCATCAGAAAATGCCATGCAAAGCATGTCAGCACTTAAAGGACTGGCAGAAACCATCCTCGTAATGCATGTCATCGATGCCAAATTATCTAAGGGAATGGACAGGGACAGCCGCAGCCGGATTGAAAAAGAGAGTAAATCACGGCTCAAGGCATACAGCCGGACAATCAAACAATTCGGCATGAACGCCGAGTACCACCTTTCAGCCGGAAAAACCGTACAGGAACTGGTCAGACTTTCAAGAGACCATAAGGCCTCCATGATTGTGATGGGCAAAACAGGAAAAGACTGGTTTCAGGAGTACTGGCTGGGAGGCGTTTCTCATCAGATAGCAGAACTCTCCGAACTGCCGGTTCTGCTGATTCCATAAAAAGGTTAGATAACAATCCATGATAGAACGATTAGAAAAAGCCCATATTGTCATCGTTGGTGGAGGTCGATTCTGCCTGGCATTTCTCAGATCTTTGTTTGGTGAGAGCTTCGATAGAAAAAACACCAATGTCATCGGGGTGGCCGACCTGAACCCGGAAGCTGTAGGGCTCACCTATGCCAGTGAAATGGGAATTTTCACCACCACCGATTACAAAGAACTGCTCAAGCTTGAAAACCTGGACTTGATTATAGAGCTGACCAAGGATATCAGTATGGGAGAAAAAATAATCCAGAATAAACCTCCCGGTGTCCGGTTTATCGATTTTTTTGAAGCACGCGCCATACTGCAGCAGTTATCCATCAATGCAAAAAAAACAGAGGTGTTAAAAAAGCTTCGCCAGACCCACGATAAAACCGCCGAGGTTGAAGCTCTTTTTGAACAGTTTTACGAAGCAACCCTTCAGTTGACCCGGGAGCAGGATGTCTTTACTCAGGCCAGCCGAAAAGAGCTGGTGGACGGTGAAAAGGCTCTGTTTCAAGCCATACAGGGCAGCACTATTGCAACATTCCTGATCAACAAAAACCATGTCGTTACCCACTGGAACAAAGCCTGCGAGAAACTGACAGGCTATTCCGCCGACCAGATCGTTGGCACCAACCACCAATGGAAACCCTTTCGATCAAAAGAGAGACCCATTATGGCCGATCTGATTTTAGACGGTGTAAAGGAAGAAGAAGTCTGGCGCTACTATGGGACAAAGTGGAAGAAATCGGATCTTATCGATGGCGCCTTTGAAGCCGAGGAGTTCTTCGAACATCTTGGCGACAACGGTAAATGGCTCTTTTTCACGGCAGCTCCGATTAAGAGCACGCAAGGCATCACCATCGGCGCCATCGAGACACTCCAGGACAAAACAGATGAAAAACTATCCCATGAAGAGCGGAAGCAAAACAACATCGCCCTGAGGGAAAAAACCCGGGCCATAACCGCAAGCCAGCAGATCATGTCCCAGATCATCCAGGGCAGCACCATCCCCACATTCGTCATCGACATCAATCATGTTATCACCCACTGGAACAGGGCCCTGGAAAATCTCACGGGTCTGCCCTCCAAAGAAATGGTGGGTACTAGGGATCAATGGAAATCCTTTTACGACCGGAAGCGTCCCTCCATGGCTGACGTCATTTTAGACCAGACCAGCGAACTGGAAATCAAACGCCTATATGGAACAAAATGGCATAAATCCGCCCTACTTGAAGAAGCCTATGAGGCCGAGGTCTTTTTCCCCAACCTGGGGGATCGGGGCAAATGGTGTTTTTTCACGGCCGCCCCCATCCGATCGCAAGAAGGACAAATCATCGGTGCCATTGAAACCATCTGGGACCAAACCGAAGCGAAAAAGGCCGAAGCAGAACGTGAAAAGCAGAACGCTGAACTGGCCCAAAGGGCAAAAGCCCTCAAGGCCAGCGAAAAAACCATGGCCCAGATCATTCAGGGGAGTACCATCCCCACTTTTGTAATCAACAAAGACCACATCGTCACCCACTGGAACAAAGCCTGCGAAAAGTTAACCGGGTATTCTGCGGATGAGATCATCGGCACAGACCAGCACTGGAAACCTTCCTTTGATGAAAAGAATCCCACCATGGCGGATCTTATTTTAGACGGGGCCGGTGAAGAAGAATTCTGGCGCTATTATGGCACCCAGTGGAAAAAATCTGAGTTGATAGACGGTGCCTATGAGGCTGAAGAATATTTTGGCCAGAATGAAGAAGAAAAAA
>JASJGV010000585.1:0-3115 GCA_033791325.1 Desulfobacterales bacterium
TTTTTCATATTGTATTGCTGAACTCCGGCAATGATATCATCCATCTTGGGATCCCAGTTTTCAAAGGGGGAAATATGCAGTCCGCCATAGCATCCATAATTATTTTTTCCATCTTTGAAATTACGGCGCGCATAATTAATAAGGGTCAGGATTCGGGGATGACAGCAACCTGTCACTGTGACATACCCTTTATCTTTTACTTTAAAATACATGACATTCTCACCCCGGACCTGGAGGGTTGCAGGGGCGTCAAAAAAGACAACGCCGGCACCATCCTGGAGCTTATAAAACTCGTCCGTCTTGGTGACGATAAGCTCTCCCGTATGGGGATATGCATTTTTAGGGCATCCCGGGGTCTTGGAAAAATCAGCACCCTTTAAAAGTTCAAAACTTTTTTTCATGGCCGTGGAAGGAAAATACATCTTGATATCTTGCTGGTGTTTCAGGGTGCTCTCGATACCGAAATAATGATCAATGTGATCGTGGGAAATCACCATGGTATCGATCTCTTTGTTTTTGAGCATTTTGTCCACACCGCTCTGGGCAAATACATAATCCATCCAGTCGTTGCTCCAGCCGCTGTCTAAAAGATATTTGGTTTTCTTGCCGTCAAGGGCTTCAACTTCAATAACGGCAGCATATCCCCCGAGATTTTCCTCGTTATAGGAAACATCATATTGGTTTGTATTAATACCGCCAGCGGCCTTGATATCCTTGCCAAGCGTTGCATTGTCAAACCAGCTGGTTTCAGATACGCATTCAACCTTAATACTTTTGACTTCACCAAAATCTTCCTTTTTTCTTTTTGCATAGGCTTTTTTTGCCATGGTCCCTAAACCGTTACTCATGGCCAACCCTGCTGAACCTGCTGCCAAGCCTTTTAAAAAATTTCGTCGCTTCATGTGAAATCTCCTTGTTAAGGAGATTGAAACATTAGGATACGGTTCGTCCATGCTTCTTTCTCCTCAGTTAAAGTCAATAATTGCGAAAAACATCCATGCTTTAAAAAAACTTTGCAAGTTAAGTGCCAGAAAATATTTTGATTTAAATCTATTAATTTCAGTTAGTTATTCATGCATACCCAGCCCCGTCCATACTTTAGTCGCAGGTGTGCGACAAATGATGTTCCAAGAATGCGACAAACTCTGGAGCCGATTAACCCTACAACGTTACTTATAAAATTTTAATCTTGAAATATTTGTATAGCCTGATGTACTCCGAACATTACCAGAGAATTTTTATTACAGGATCCTGATCGGTTTCAGCATTGCAGTGACCCTCATGGGCTTGGACTTCACCAAGCTCACCATCATCCTGAGCGCCTTCGGTGTCGGTAACGGTTTTGGTTTGCAAAGCATCGTGAGCAATTTTGTCTCCGGACTGATCATGCTCTTTGAAAGACCATTGCGAGAAGGGGACACCATCGAAGTCGGAACGAACTGGGCCCAGATCAAGAAGATCGGACTGCGGGCCACCGTCGTCGAGACCTTTGAACAGGCCGATATCATCATCCCCAACTCTGACCTCATCAACAACCAGGTCACCAACTGGACGCTATCCAACCGTCAGGTGCGGTTGTCGGTGCCGGTGGGGGTGGCCTATGGTTCGGATCTGGCTCTTGTCGAGGCGACCCTGCTGGCCTGTGCTCGGGGAAGCGATTCCGTGCTGAAATCACCTGAACCCAAGGTACTGTTCAAGGAGCTGGGTGATAGCGCCCTCGGGTTCGAGTTGAGGGTCTGGGTCGTAGACGCGGACACCCGGCCAGCTGTTAAAAGCGAGCTGTACAAAGATATCGACAGTGCCTTCCGTGAAGCTGGGATCGAGATTCCTTACCCTCAGCGGGTTCTTCATGTCCAGCACCACGACACGGCAGTTCTGCATTCAAATCCTGACCAGAGTTTGAAGGAACCTGATCCTCCCCCTGAGACCGTTGATCCGGTCGAGGAGAAAACCGATCAGCCTGCAATTGAGCCTGAGAAAAAGCCTGATTAAAAATAGCGTGGGAAATAAAAAGAGATCCGGTTTGCACCGGATCTCTTGTTTTTGGTAGCGGGGACAGGATTTGAACCTGTGACCTTTGGGTTATGAGCCCAACGAGCTACCAGACTGCTCCACCCCGCATCCATATTCGTTTGGTCGGCGCAATATAGGAAGCGCATTCGGCCGAGTCAAGAAAGCGGGAAACATTTACCCATCCGGGTTCTCAGAAGCATCAGATCGGTCGAGGACTTTCAGCACTTCTTCTTCCTGCCGTCTCATGTTGTGCTGTTCACGAGCTAGCTTTTCCAGTGCATCCGGGTCATTGGCCAGGGCCTCAAGCCGGGCCTCCAGTTCCAGGTTGGCCGCTTCCAGGTCCGTGACTTCCTCTTGAAGCTGATCTTCCTCAGCCTTGAGTTTCCACCAGGAGGCCACCCCGGTGTCACCGAATTGCCCCAGAAGGAAGAGGGCACCCAGGGCCAATGCTCCGCCACCCAGCAGAACCCGGTGGTTGAGCAGGGCCGATCGGCGCCTCTGGCCGGCGAAGGAATTCTTCTTGCCCGTGAAATTCATGTCCGGCACCTCCATGTCCCGGAATGGCGGGGGCAAGAGCCCCCGCCCATGGTTCAACTAGCGAAGGTTGTAGAAACAGCCCAGACCAGGATACACCGCCAGGTCGTCCAGCTCGTCCTCGATCCGGAGCAACTGATTGTACTTGGCGATGCGGTCACTGCGGCACAGGGATCCTGTCTTGATCTGCCCGGCGTTGGTGGCCACGGCCAGGTCGGCGATGGTGTAATCGCTGGTCTCGCCGCTGCGATGACTGATCACATTGGTGTAGCGAGCCTTCTTGGCGATCTCGATGGTTTCCAGGGTTTCACTCAAGCTGCCGATCTGGTTCAGCTTGATCAGGATGCTGTTGGCGCAGCCCTCGGCGATGGCCCGACGAAGCTTCTCGGGGTTGGTGACCAGCAGGTCGTCGCCCACGATCTGAACCCGGTTGCCGATGGCCTCGTACATCCTGCCCCAGCCTTCCCAGTCATTCTCGTCCAGGCCGTCTTCAATGGACATGATGGGGTAGTTCTCCAGCAGGCTGCTGTAGAATTCAATGAGCCGGTCGGCGGACCAGTCTTCACCT
>JASJGV010000586.1:0-3217 GCA_033791325.1 Desulfobacterales bacterium
CGGCCGCACTTGCATTCGATGAGGAGGTCAACCGAAAAGCCCTGGCATTAAGGGATACACCCCGCTGGGAGCTTGCGACTGAAGATGCCAACCTGAAGTTTCCAGACGCTGCTGGTACCTTCTCCTGTGCGCTTGGCATTCCGATTACGGAGCAGGATACGCCGCATCTTTACATGCTGCTGCGCCGCACTTTGGCTGATGCAGGTCTTTCCACCTATACGGCCAAAAACAATTACCAGCGTAAGCGTGCGTTCATGGTGAACGAAAAACCCATCTGCACACCGGATTCTGAATATGGAAAGAGTCGAAAAGAATGACTGCGTTAAACAATAAGGAAGCGTTGATGATGAAAATTTTTAGTTTTTCAGTAATGGCAAGCATGATTCTTTCCGCAGCCTTGATTTCCGGTATGGCCCATGCCGACCAATACACGGGGACCATTGAAATTTTCAAACAATCGCCGGCGGTAAAGCCCTTTTTCAACAATTGCTATGGCTATGCGGTTTTCCCCACGGTGGGAAAAGGGGGATTCGGTGTCGGGGGCGCTTACGGTAGCGGCCAGGTGTATGCACAAGGCATCGTCACAGGGACCACCCGGCTTCTGAAAGCAACGATCGGCTTTCAGGCAGGCGGCCAGGCATTCAGCCAGATGATCTTTTTTGAGGACAAACGGGCCTATGACGATTTTACCGGTGGCAACTTCGAGTTCGACGCCGGTGTGTCTGCCGTTGCCATTACCGCCGGCGTGCAGGCAAAGGCCGGAACCGAGGGCGCCACGGCCGGTGCCAGCGTAGGCCCGGCCACCGGAACCCAGGCCAAAACGAACTATCGCAAGGGGATGGTCGTGTTTGTGCACTCCAAAGGGGGACTGATGTATGAAGCCACCGTCGGTGGGCAGAAGTTTAGCTTCAAACCCAAAAAATAACTCATCCGTTATGAAACGTGCTTTAATTTATATTGGATTGATTTTTTCAGGTTTCGTGGGGGTGTTGTTCCTTGCCATTGCAATTGCAAACCTGCTTCCAGCCAACCAGTATAAATCCATGCTCACCTCTCGGATCAACGCTGCAACTGGTCACAAACTGACTATTGACGGAGATCTTGATATCAAGCTGACCGCCAGTTTTGCTTTCAAAGCATCGGGGATCAGATTTTCCAATGCTGAGTGGGGTTCGAGCCCGTACATGCTCTCTATTGACAACCTTGAGGGCAAACTGTCCCTGTTTCCGCTACTGAAAGGTATTCTGGATCTGACGCTGGTGACAGATAAAATAGATTTACTCCTGGAGACCGACAGTTCCGGGCAGAGGAACTGGGAACACGGAGACCTGGCAAAGGCAGCGATGGTGTTCTTAAAGGCTGCCGAAGAAGCGGTCGGCAAAAACGGATCTTTTCCATTGAGCCCGCTGATTCGGAAGCTGCATCTCAATGCAACCCGTATCACTTTCCGTGATGGTCAAAGTGGCAGGCAGAATAATATTTATTTGGAAAAACTGCATGCCGGCGCAAAAGACAATAAATTGGCATTCGAGCTCAAGGGTGCCTATAATGACGCCCCGGTCACACTGGACGGCAGATTCACTGCCGATGGCAATACCTACGAATTGTCTAACCTGCACCTGCATGCCGGAGATTTCAATGTAAACGGGCAAGCGGCCCTAAAACTGCCGCCCGAACCGGACGGCAGGCCGCGGCTGAACGGCAAGCTCGAAGTTGATGCGCTGGGCCACAACAGGCACCCGACAACCAGAAATACAACGAAAGGTGCAAGTCACAGCCCGGAAACATGGTCGGTAAAATTCAAAAAGGGTAAAATGTTTTCTTCTTGGCCGTTGCCTTTCAGTTTTTTGAAATTGGTGGATGCGGACATCGCAGTGACGGCCAAAAGCTTGAAGACACATGGATTTCAGCTTGAAGACTTGAAAACCAGAGTCGTTCTGGATAACGGACAGTTTAAACTAAACCCCATGAAAGCCAGGGTGGACAAGGGTATTGTTGAAGGCACCGTAGTACTTAACGCCAGGAACCCACCGGCAAGCATGGCCGTTGATCTAGAAATGACCGATATCACCTTCAGCGACTTCGGTGGAAGGGTCCATGTCTCAGCTGACTTGAAAGGGAGCGGGGATTCATTGGCTGCCATCATGGCGGGTTTGGACGGCCAGTTTGCAATTGATATACACGATGCAAACTTGCATAAATCTGCGATGACAAAATTTGGAACGGATCTATTTGATTCTTTCAACCCCTTTCGGCAAGATGCAGAAAGTACCAGACTTATCTGTGCAATCGCCCTCTTTGACGTTAAAGACGGTATTGCTGATGCTAAAAAGAAAATGGCCGCCCAGACAACGGACGTTACCTGGTTCGGGGGTGGTAAAGTAAACCTTAAAACAGAAGCGATTGAATTTGGAATGTATCCGGTCCCACGCAAAGGTTTGGGAATCCATCTGGGGCGGCTTGCAAATCTTGTGTATGTCGGGGGAACATTAGGCCAGCCTATCATTGTACCGGATGCGAAAAACATGGCCATCGAATATGGGAATTATGCAGTTGCGGTGGGTACCGGTGGTTTGAGCTTGGTCGCGGGCAGGTGGTGGAACAAAAAACGGGCGAACACCGATGTCTGCGCCGAGATTTTGAAACGGCTAAATATCAAGGGCAAAGCCAATGAGAATCTCAAAAAATAACAAATCCCAAAGGAGGGGCTTATGAGGAGATTGATACTCGTTGCTATCGTTACTGTTTTTCTGGCAATGCCCTGCACGTCAGCGTTCGCCGAAGAAAATGCCGCAAAGAAAATGGCAAAAACCCTTCCCTGGGACAAGGCCAGCATAAGCCTTGGGTCATTTATTACCTCAGCCAGCAGCAATGTCCGCCTGTCGGCGAAAGGAGTCGGCATCGGCATCGATGTTGAAGAGGCCCTCGGCCTGGACACGACCACCACCGTATTTCGGGCAGGTGGCATCTGGCGTTTTTCTGACAACCGGCGTCACCGGACGGACCTTTCCTGGTATGCTATCCGTCGTAACGGCCGCCGCCAACTCGGACAGGACATCACCATTGATGGCGTTACCTATCCAACCGGAAGCCAGGTCAACACGAACTTCGATCTGGATGTCTACAGAGCAGCCTACAGCTATTCTTTTTTGCAGGATGACCGTATGGATGTCGGGGCCGGGATAGGCCTGTATGTCATGCCGCTGCGCTTCGAATT
>JASJGV010000587.1:0-10329 GCA_033791325.1 Desulfobacterales bacterium
TGGTTGACAAATATGAAACTAGAAAATAAACTAGAGTATTTTAGATTCAACGCAAATTTTTTAAAGAGGTAAACGAGAATGCTTAGATTAATGCGAGATTATGCCACGAGTTGGTTGATAAAAATTATCCTCGGGGCCATCGTGGTTGTTTTTGTTTTTTGGGGTGTTGGGAGCTTTCGAGATCGAAAATCAAATGTTATTGCGAGCGTCAATGGTGAAGCCGTCTCTCTTGAGGAATATCGATCCACGTACAACAATTTGCTGGAACAGATGCGACAACGATTTGGTAATAATCTGAATGAAGAAGTGCTGCAGATGCTCCAGTTGGACCAGCAGGCGCTGGATCAGTTGATTGAGCGACGACTTCTGATGCAGGAAGTGGCAAGGCTTGAATTCAGGGTAACGGATGAAGAAGTTGTCCGGGCCATACAGAATATCAGTTCTTTTCAAACCAATGGTGTGTTTGACACGCGTCTCTATACGACTGTTTTAACTTATAATCGGATGACGCCCGAAGGTTTTGAAGCGGGCCAAAAAGAAAGAATGCTTATCGAAAAACTGCGCACTTACCTTTTCAGCAACCTCCAGGTATCGGAAAACGAGCTGAAAGAATATTATGACTGGAAAAACGTAATGGTGTCAATCGATTACGTGCTTTTCGATCCAGAAACATATCAGGATATCGCTCTGACGGACGAGACCTTGGAGGCATATTTCAACGATCATAAAGAATCTTACAAGACCGATCCCCTGTTGAAGGTTCAATATCTTCACTTTGATCCACAAGCCTACAAGGCTGAGCTTGAAATTTCTGCGGAAGACATAGAAATTTATTACCATGACAATCGAGAAAAATACGCCACACCGAAAACGGTTGAAGCAAGGCACATTCTCTTCAAGGTAGAAACTGGAGCGTCAAAAGAAGCAGTTGATGCGGCGATGGCTAAAGCTGAAGATGTCCTCGAACTGGTTCGCAATGGAGAAGATTTTGCGTCCATGGCCAAACAATATTCCGAAGGGCCATCTAAAGAGAATGGCGGTCAACTAGGTGCTTTCAAGAAAGAAGACATGGTGGCGCCATTTTCCGAAAAGGCGTTTTCCATGAAACAGGGCGAGGTGAGCGAGCCGGTGCGAACCCAATTCGGGTGGCACCTGATAAAAGTGGAGAAGATCAACGAGGCCTCGGTTCAGTCCTTGGAAGATGCTGAAAAGACCATTCAGGCGACCCTTGCGGACGATAAGGCAAAAACTCTGGCCTATGACAAGGCAGAGGCGTTTTACGAAACGACTCTGGAAGGGGACCAGATTGTCGAGGTCGGAAACAAAATGGGACTGGACGTCAAGACCACGGCGCTTTTTTCCATGGTGGGACCTGAGAAAGACATCAAAAACCCGAAAGTGTTTGCTGATGCGGCCTTTGCTCTTTCCTTGAATCAGATCAGTGAAATACAGGAGTTTGATGATGGCTTTTACATCCTTCAGGTCATCGAATCCATTCCCGGTAAGATTCCGGAGTTGGCGACTGTTAAGGAAGCCGTTACCAGCGACCTGATGAAAGAACAACAGGCTGCTGTGGCCGAGGAAAAGGCAACGGCGCTCCTAGCGGCGCTGAAAAGCGGCACATCGGCCGATAATGCCGGGTCTGATACCGGTGTTGACTTTAAAACCACCGACTATTTCAAGCGCAACGACCAAATAAAGGATATTGGCTGGGAAAACGAGATTTCCCAGGCAGCCTTTATACTTTCATCGGCTCAACCGCTTCCGGAAAATATAGTCAGGGGGAAAAATGGGTTCTATGTCATTCGTCTTAAAGATCGAAAATTGCCAGATCCGCAAGGATTTGATAAAGAAAAGAAACTGCTCCAGGAGACCCTGAGCAATCAAAAGAAAGTGAGAGCCTTTAGTACCTGGCTGGCGGAGATCCGCAAAAAAAGTGAAATTACAATTCAAGAGGGGTTTGGGAAATAAAATTGTTGTACGATTTTATTGAACCGCAAGAGAGAGTGCATTCCCCGTAGGTTCTGCCGTAGGGCAGTGCTTCGCATGCTGCTTTCAAGTGGTTGAAGGATGGGTGACGGTATGGCGAAATCAAAACGTGACACCAGTGCGGAACAATCACATATCATCAAGAAGTGCCCCGAGTGCTATACCTATATCCCTCTGGATGCCTTAAAGTGCCCGTCATGCAAGGCAAGGGTGGGTATGGTCGACAAACATGGTATGGCTACCAAAAATACCAACTGGGGCAGCTATATTGTCTGTTTTCTTGCCTGGGTGGTATTTGCGGTATACGTTTGGTTCGCTTTTTTTCGAGATTGACAATGGCAAACCTTACCGAAAAAGATAAGGCGTTTCTGGTGCGACTGGCCCGATCCGTCATTGAGGCGGCGTTGGACGCGGGTCAAAAGCAAGCCATGCCGGATGATGTCTCGGCAGCGGTTCTGAAAAAAGGCGGATGCTTTGTGACACTTCACAGGAAAGGCGCCCTGAGGGGCTGTATCGGTACCATAGAACCGGTGCAGTCTCTGGTAAAAGGTGTGGAAGAAAATGCCATCAATGCCGCTTTCAAGGATCCGCGGTTTTCGCCTCTGAGTATCGAAGAGCTTTCGGATATCGATCTGGAAGTCAGTGTCCTCACCGTACCCCGGAAGCTGACATATAAAGATCCTGAAGATCTCAAAGATCAGCTGAAGCCCGGTATTCACGGGGTTATCCTGTCCAGTGGCTGGCGGAGCTCCACATTTTTGCCCCAGGTCTGGGATCAGCTCCCCGACCCGGAACTTTTTTTAGGGCACTTGTGTGAGAAAGCAGGCCTGCACAAAGAGTGCTGGCGGGATCCGGAAACCAAGATCGAGGTGTACGATGCCATCTATTTTTCCTAAACTGAGAGATTGCCGACTATTAGCTTTTTAGGAGTTTAGGCTGTAGGCTGTTAGGTGCCCTTTCTTCAGTACACTGTCTCCCTTGCCAGTACATCCAGTGGTATTTCATCGAGAAATCTTGACGGGCGATTCAGGAACGAACCGGATATCCGGTCAAAGAGCTGGCCCGGGTAGGTGATGAACAGGTTTTCTTTTGCTCGTGTTGCAGCCACGTACATCAACCTCAATTCTTCTTCCAACTCGTCCCCCTTGTTAATGGCGTGGGCAGAGGGAAACCTGCCGTCAAGTGCCCAGATGATAAAGACCGTATGCCATTCAAGCCCTTTGGCCGAATGGATGGTGGAAAGGGTGAGACGCTGATCTTCCGGAATTGTCATGGAAAATGTATCATCTACGGCGGTGGTGGGTGGCTCGATGGCCATATCTGTCAGAAACGATTCCAGACTTTGGTACCGTTCCATAATGGCCAGCAACTGCTCGAGGTCTCTGGCCCGTTTGGGATGGTCGTCGTATTTTTTTTTCAGCATCGGCAGGTAGTAGGATAAGACAGCTTCTCCCAGGGCGGATACGGACATCTGGCCGGGGTCCATTGTGGCAAGAAGTTTTGCCAGGTCCGCCACCTGTTTTGACGTCCGGTCGTTCAAAACTGCTGTTTGAAGGCCCTTGTAGCCGTTTTGTTGATCCTGGACGGCCTTGAAAATATCTTTGGCACTTTTAGGCCCGATGCGATCCAGGAGCAGAAGGATCCGGTACCAGCTGATGGTGTCCTCGGCATTGTACAGCACTTTTAAATGGGCCAGGACATCCTTGATATGTGCCGAATCCATAAATTTGAAGCCCCCCACCTTGATGAATGGAAAGGCTTCCCTGCTCAGTTCGATTTCGAGATCAAAGGAATGAAAGCCTGCCCTGAAAAGGATAGCGATTTCATTCAACCGAACACCCTGTAGAGACAAGTCTTTTATTTTATCGATGACAAACCTGGATTGGCTGTTTTCACTTCCGGCTCGAACCAGAACCGGCAGACTGTCTCCCTCTATGGTGGAAAAAAGAGTTTTGGTGTATTTTTGCGATGCCCTGTCGATGATGGTGTTGGTAAGGGTCAATACCGGCTGAACACTTCTGTAGTTTTCCTCCAGGCGAATAATGGTTGTGTCCGGATATCTGTTGGGAAATGAAAGAATATTTTCAACGGCGGCGCCCCTGAAAGCGTAAATACTCTGGGAGTCATCACCCACCACCATGATGTTCTGGTGTTGCTGGGTCAATAGATACAGAATCTCGGCCTGGACCTGATTGGTGTCCTGGTATTCGTCCACCATAAGGTATTGATACATGGATGCCAGCCGATCCCGTATGTCTGCATCATCGTTCAGGAGCCGGTGTAGACAGATGAGAAGGTCGTCATAATCCAGGAGACTGTGGCCGGATTTGTATTGCTGATAATCGTTGTGAAGATTCATCATTGCGTCCATGTGGTGACTCAGGTGGGGATAGTCTTCATAAATGATATCATCCACGGAGAGGACCTTGTTTACGGAAGCACTGAAAATGCTGGCAAGGGTCCGGTTTTTAGGAAACGAGCGGTCTTTCAGTCCGGCACCCGATTCCTTTTTAAGGATGCTTATCAGATGTTCCATATCCACACGGTCGATGATGGTAAAGGCGTTGTTCAGCCCGATACAGGAAGCGTATTTACGCAGAACTGCATTGGCAAACGAGTGAAAGGTTCCGCCCGATACACCTTCGCATCGATTGTCCAGGTGGTCGGAAGCCCGCTTCAGCATTTCCTGGGAGGCCCTTCGTGTAAACGTCAGCAGCAGAATGGACGCGGGGGGAATGCCGTCCTGCACCATTCTTGCGACACGGTAGGTCAATGTCCGGGTTTTTCCACTCCCTGCTCCCGCTATGACGAGAAGGGGGCCGTCATTGAATGATACAGCCTCATACTGGGGCTGGTTAAGAACATCTTTATATGCAATCATTGATTTTTGACTCATAGGGATTATGTTAGTTTTATGCATTAAGCTATAAGCTGCTTTCAGTTTACGGCTTAATGCTTGTGACTAACCGCTTATAGACGAGAGCATACGTGAATGTCAAAATAAAATCGCCCGGCGATTTTATACCGCTTGTCATAATATTGTTCCGAAAATAGAATGTCGGTATAAGGGTTTGTAGCAGAAAAACGGTCCTCAATCGGAACGTTTTTCTGACAACCCCTATATCATACGCGGCAGTGTCGCTTTCTACAGAAAGTTATGAAACGAATTACGAGGACGGCTGTATGTGTAAAAAGATAAAATGGTTTTTCATCCTGTTGATCGTGTTTTTTTCACCATTTCTACCCCACGGGTCCGGCACGATCATTTCAGGATTACCAGAGGCCATGGCTGTATCATCGTCCGTCTGGCCGCATGAAAAAACTGATTTGCCATTGGATTCGGAAATCGTTTGCGGCCGGCTCGACAACGGTTTCCGGTATGTGCTGATGCAGAACCAGAACCCCAAGGACCGGGTGAGTATGCACCTGAACATCCAGGCGGGGTCTGCCAACGAGACAGCCAGCCAGCAAGGTCTGGCCCATTTTCTGGAGCACATGCTTTTCAACGGGTCGGAACATTTCAAGCCGGGTGAACTGGTAAAATATTTTCAAAGCATCGGAATGCAATTCGGGGCTGACGCCAACGCTCATACCGGGTTTTATGAAACCGTGTACGATATTTTCCTGCCGGATGGTCATGAAGAAAGCTTTAGAAAAGGTCTTCTTGTGATGCAGGATTATGCCAAAGGGGCGTTGCTCTTAGACTCGGAGATAGAACGGGAACGGAAAGTCATCCTGGCTGAAAAACGCCAGAGGGATTCAGCCTCGTACCGCACATTTGTTTCGGGACTCATGTTTGAACTGCCCGATGCCCGGATCACCCAACGGCTTCCTATCGGCAAAGAGGAGATTATCCAGCAGGCAACCCAGGCCGATTTAAAAGCCTATTACGATACGTGGTACCGACCGGAAACGATGATACTGGTGGCTGTGGGTGCTTTTGACTTGGACATGGCATCTACCCTTATTTCGGAATATTTTGCATCTTTTACCCCCAGAACAGGCGATATTCCGGAAATCGAATTTGGCGATGTTCAACACAAAGGCGTTCAGGGTTTTTATCACCATGAAGCAGAAGCCGGCAACACGACGGTGACCATCGAGGTTTTGAACAAGGTGCCCTTAAGACAGGACAATCTGTCATTCCGCAGGGAACGTATCAAAAAGCGTATTGCCGACCAGATCGTGCAGAATAGAGTCGACGCACACATCGGCACGCCCGAGGCCCCCGGCACATCCGCCGGAATCGGTTCGGGTCTGTTTGTAAAGCAGATCGCATATGCCATGATATCGGCCGATGGCGCTCCCGGCGAATGGAAATCACTCCTGGGGTATTTAGAGCAAACTTTAAGACAAGCGCTGGCCTATGGTTTTACCGCATCGGAACTGGAGCGGGTGAAAAAGGATATCATCTCGAACCTTGAACAGGCAGACAGCCAAAAGGGAACAAGAGACAGCAAAGCCCTGGCCCGTCGTATTATGGGCGCCCTCAATTCGGACCGTGTCTTGCTTTCACCCAGGGATGCAAAGGACCTGATGGTGCCTTTTGTGACATCCCTGACCGTCGATGATGTGAACCGTGCTTTTAAAAAAACCTGGGCACAGCATCACCGATTGATACAGGTTACCGGAAATGCTGACTTTTCACAGGAGGGGTTGGAACCGGCCACAGTCATCCTGCAGTCATATCAGGAAAGTATCCAGAAAAGTATCTCACCATGGACAGACAAGCAGGATATCCAATTCCCCTATCTGCCGGAACCTGTTGGAATGGGTCGAATTATCAAGAAAAAAATCCATGACGACCTGGATATCATTCAAATCGATTATGAGAATGGTTTTCGGTTGAATCTTAAAAAAACGAATTTCAAGGATGATGAGATACTGGCATCATTGTCTTTCGGGAAAGGGAGGTTCAGTGAACCTCCTGAGCTGGCAGGCCTTGCAGAACTCTCCATCGCGGTTGTGAATGAAAGCGGGTTGGGCTCTCTTGACAGGAGTACCCTTGAAGCCGCTCTGGCGGGGAAGCAGAGTCAGGTCGTGTTTGGCATTGATGAGGCCATGTTTGTGTTTAATGGGGAATCCATCCCGGAAGAACTGCCCCTGTTGTTTCAGCTTTTGTATGCGCACATCGAGGATCCCGGTTACAGGGAAGAGGCATTTGACCTGGTGATGAGCCAGTTCAAAAATCAATATGAAGAAATTTCACACACACTTGACGGCGTTGTAAGCCTTCAGGGAAAAAGATTTCTAGCTGGCGGGGACAGCCGTTTTGGGCTACCCCCCCATGATGATTTCAAAAAATTACGTTTAAATGATATACGCAACTGGATTGGCAAGGCCCTGTCCGGTTCTGATTTTGAACTTTCGCTTGTGGGTGATTTTGATGTGGACCATGTGATCAAGCTGGCATCCCAATATTTTGGTATGCTGCCGTCTGCAAAAAACAACCCCCCTGATAGAACCGGTGGCCCTGTTTTCCCCTCAGGTGAGCACCTGCGTGTAACTGTTGATACCAAAATACCCAATGGACTGGTGTATGTTTCCTATGCAACCGATGATATATGGGACATTCACAGGACCCGTCGCTTGTATGTTTTGGCCGATGTGTTTTCAGAAAGGATGCGGATCCAAATTCGGGAAAAGTTAGGAGAGGCGTATTCACCGTTTGCATATAACATGGCCAGTCGTATTCATGACGGCTATGGTGTTTTCAATGCCGTTGTCGAAGTCATTCCGGCCAGGGCTCAACTGGTTGTGGATGAAATTCAAAAAATAGCCCGGGACCTGTCCCAGGGCACGATATCACCGGACGAGATTAAGCGGAGTCTGGGACCCACCCTGAACAGCATTAAGGATATGCGCCAGCGGAACGGGTACTGGCTGAAAACGGTTCTGGTGGGTTCCAAGCGAAACCCCGAGAAAATCGAATGGAGTCGATCCATTGTCTCTGATTATGCTGCCATAACCTCCGGGGATCTGAAAACCCTTTCAAAACGATATTTGATCAATGAAAATGCCGCTTTTATCGAGGCGCTTCCCACCGTTGTGGACTGATTTCCCCTTGACAAAAAAATGAACACTATGTACTAATTCGCAGATTATTTGGGCCCATGGTTTCTCCCACCCAATCAAATCCACGGGTCCGAATATCTTTGTCCTGAGTTGAGCGTTCGCGCTTTTGGGAATGTTCAACCTAGGCTTGTCTTGAGAGCGTTGCTTCGATGTTTAACCACAGAGTCAACGGAGTTTTCATGAGCAAACAAGAGGATCAAACCACTGCGGTCGACACCAAGGAGACCCAAGGACCCGCCGGACCCGTTATCTTATTTTTCATCATCGGTTTCGCAGCAAGCCTCGTTGTCGGTTGGGGCATCTTTCCAAAACTGTTGTACTCCAAGAAACACCAGCCAGTTGAATTTAACCATGTCCTCCATCAAGAGGAAGTGAGTGATGGATGTGAAAGCTGTCACTATTTTCGTGAGGACGGTTCTTTTGCAGGGATTCCAACCCTGGAAAGCTGTATGGAGTGCCATGAAGAGGCGTTGGGAGAAAGTGATGCCGAAGAGAAGCTCATCGAGGAATATGTGACACCGGAAAGAGAAATCCCCTGGCTGGTCTATTCCAGGCAACCCGCCTGTGTTTATTTCCCCCATGCCGCCCATGTTCTTAAGGCGGAAATGGCTTGTAACACATGCCATGGGGATATTGGGGAATCCGATCACATGAAAGTGTATGAAGAAAATCGTATCACAGGTTACAGCCGTGACCTCTGGGGCAAAAATATGATTGGTCTCAAGAAGAACACCTGGGATCGAATGAAAATGGACGATTGCTCAGAGTGCCACGTCAAAGAGAATGTTCGTCAGGGAAGTGTCCAAACCGCTAAGGGCGGATGTTTTGTATGTCACAAATAGTCTGTTGGTCTATTCGACCCTGTGTGACAGAGATACTCAATTGATGACGATAAAGATTCCTTTTTCAATTTAGGGGAAAATCTATGAAAATTGACAGAAGATGTTTTTTGTCCTTGGTAATAGGCGGCGCAGCCGGAACAGCGTTGACACCCTTGCCCTGGAAACTGACCGATGACAGTTCCATCTGGTCACAGAATTGGCCCTGGACGCCTGTTATCGCAAAAGGTGAAACATTTTATGAATCATCTGCGTGCACCCTTTGTCCTGGTGGCTGCGGCATTACCGTTCGAATGGCCGATGACAGGACCATCAAGATCGAAGGCCTGGCAGGTCACCCTGTCAATGACGGTGGTGTGTGTGTGTTGGGCTTGTCCGGACTGCAACTCCTCTACAGTCCCAATCGTGTGACGAAACCCATGAAAAGAACCGGCAGCAGGGGCAGCGGGAGATGGGAACCCATCTCATGGGATGATGCCATTAGCGAGATTGTGGGTAAACTGTCTGGTTTGAGAGAAAATAATCAACCACAAAAGGTCGGATGTATTTCAGGGAACGCGTACGGCACTGTTCCTGAACTTTTCAAACGCCTGATGACGACCTACGGTTCCCCCAATATGATGACGGTCCCATCGCTGCAGGACTCTCTCCAACTCACCATGAAGATCATGCATGGATCCGATACCCCGGTCGGGTACGATCTTGAAAATGCAGATTTTATTTTAAGTTTCGGCAGCGGTCTCATCGAGGGATGGGGATCTCCGGTCAGGATGTTCAGGGCCAACAGCGGATGGAAAGAGAACGGCATCGACGTCGTCCAGATCGAACCGCGTCTGTCCAATACGGCGGCCAAGTCAGATCAATGGATTGCCATCAAGCCCGGAACAGAAGCTGCCCTGGCCATGGGACTCATGCAGGTCATGATCAGCGATGGCCTTTACGACAGTAATTTTATCGAAAAGCATGCCAGCGGGTTTTCCGGTTGGCAATCCCTTGTCATGGATGATTACACACCGGACAAAGTCGCTGCCATAACCGGTGTCAAGCCGACCATGATTCAAAAACTGGCTAAACAGTTTGCAGGGGCTGCCAGTCCAATCGCAATTTGCGGAAGAGGTCAGGGAGATGAACCGTTTGCCCTGAATGAAACCATGGCAATCCATGCTTTAAATGCTCTGGTGGGAAATATCAATCAGCCAGGAGGTGTATGGGCGGTTCCAAAACCGGATTACATTGATTGGCCTGACGCAGAGATGGACAGTGTTTCCGAAAATGGTTTGGCAACCCAACGAATCGATGGTGCCGGCGCCGGTAAATACCCGTTGACATCTTCATTGCTGAATCGTCTGCCGGACACCGAGAGTGCCTATGCACTTGAAGCCTTGTTCATATCCAATGCCAATCCATATTACACCATGACGGATGC
>JASJGV010000588.1:0-2511 GCA_033791325.1 Desulfobacterales bacterium
CGAGATCGATTTGAAGGCTGTCTGCTGTTATCAGGTCCTGGCCTACGGACATGACAACATGGCCTGTTGCGAGCGCCTCCATTTTTTTGTGGTCGAAATGGATGTTATCGGCGGTAATCTGTTTGTCCATTTTTGATATGACTACATTCCCGGTGGCTATGTACACCTGGCGGGTTTCATCGAAACTGAGCTCATCGGCGGTGATATGCCAGGGAAGCCGTGTGTCTCCCAGGACACTGTCAAGGTCTTGGCTCCAGCCGATTCCACAAGACAGCAATAAAAGCCAGAGAGCACAAGCGCCGCAGCTCAAAGCACCGAGGATAGGCGGCATGCGCGCAGATGAGTTGCGCCGGCCCTGTTGATCCGTTCGATGTTTGAGATGGTACATGAGCTTTCGCATGAGGGTTCTTTTCAGGGAAACAAACCTGTTGCATCTGTCAAAATTAATCAATATAAAGCCAACGTATTGAAAAAATCAAGAATAAGATCCATGCGAAGTCCTTTTCAAATCAATAGAATTGGTGTATGAAAGTTCATTCTCGGGGGACGCTGCCTTAGAATATCCCAGGGCGATGACGCTGGACTTTGGATCACTTCCCGGACAAATAAGGGCGGATGAAAGTTTTATTGTCGAATGATGACGGGATCTATGCCGAGGGCCTCAGGGCGCTTCACCGGCGATTTTCAGAAACCTGCTCTGTGGTCGTGGTGGCCCCCGACCAGGAGTGCAGTGCCATCAGTCACGCCATTACCCTCGAAATGCCCATCAGGTCGCGCAAAATATCCCTGGACAATGGTGATCGGGCATATGCGGTAAGCGGAACACCGGCGGATTGTATCAAACTGGCCATGATCGAACTTCTTAAGGAACGGCCGGATTTGATGATTTCGGGAATTAATCCAGGCGCCAACGCCGGTATCCACATCAACTATTCAGGAACGTTTGCAGCAGCCCGGGAAGCCGCTCTTTACGGTATACCGGCCATGGCTGTTTCCATCATGGGGAAAACACCGGGGTATTATGACCAGGCAGCTGAGTTTACCGGGAACCTGGCGAAAAGAGTGATGGTACAGGGTCTGCCTGAGGGCACGCTTTTGAATGTCAATATTCCCGATCTTCCCATGGAACGTGTCCGGGGGGTCCGTATCTGCAATCAAAACCTCTCCCCGCTTTGCGAACAGATAGAGAAACGTTTCGATCCGCGAGATCGACCCTATTACTGGCATGGAATCGCGGCACAGAGGTCGGGCGGGGATTCTGGCTCTGATGTGGCGGCCATTGCGGACGATTGTATATCCATCACCCCCATTAAGTGTGATATGACTGATTATCAATCAATGCAAATACTTAAAACATGGGATATTCGCATCCGATGAAAAAACAATTCGTCAACCAAATACACGCCGGCGATGTCCTGGCAGATTGTTATGTCCTGGCTGAAAAGACCATGGCCCAGAAAAAAGATGGCAATAATTATCTCAACCTGGTCCTGTCCGACAGGACCGGGAGCATCAAAGGGGTGGTCTGGGACAACGTTGGGAAGATTTCTTCTCAAGCGGAGACAGGAGCGGTGGTGGCGGTCAAGGGACACGTGGGTGAATACCGGAATAATCTCCAGGTCGTGGTCAAGGAGATGACGGTGGTTTCCTCGGATGAAACAGACCCCTCCGATTTCATGTTGTCAACAGAGCGCGATGTCGATCAAATGTTTGAACGGATTGTGGCGCTGTCGGAATCCCTTGATGCCTGGTATTTAAAAGCGCTGTTTAATGCTTTTTGGGAGGATGAATCTTTCACGTCACAATTCAAAAGAGCGCCTGCAGCCAAGAAAATGCACCATGCCTACATCGGGGGACTCCTGGAACACACCCTTTCCATGGCGGTTCTGGCCGACAAAATCGCTGAACATTACAACGGTATCGACCGGGATCTCCTTGTGTCGGGCGCGATTCTTCACGACATCGGTAAAACCCGTGAGTTTGACTACGATATCGGCATCGATTACTCGGATGAGGGTAGGATGGTGAACCATATTGTTATTGGCCTCCAGATGATCGAGGAAAAAATGGGAACCATCGCCTCTTTCCCTGGGGAACCGGCCTTGTTGCTGAAGCATATGGTGGTCAGTCACCATGGCAGTAAGGAGCTTGGGTCACCGGAGCCACCCAAAACCATTGAGGCGGTAATGCTGAACTGCATCGACGAAATGGACTCCCGGGTACAGGCCGTTAGGGAGTTTATGGGAAAAGAAGACCCCGGAGAGACATGGACATCGTTTCACCGGCTACTGGGACGGCATTTTTACCGAGGAAAACCAATATTATAATGTTTATTTCATTTGAAGGTATCGAGGGCTCAGGTAAGACAACCCAGATTCAGGGAGTCCATGACCATCTCCGTCAAAAGGGCCATGACGTCGTCGTGACCAGGGAACCCGGCGGATCGGGTATCGGCAGACAGATTCGGTCAATACTCCTGCATTCAAAAAACAAGGGCTTGAATTCCCTGTC
>JASJGV010000589.1:0-7390 GCA_033791325.1 Desulfobacterales bacterium
AAACAGACCCAATTTGAGAAACAGGGGATAGGCATAGGCCTGCATTACCAGCTCCACCACAATAACAAATGTTGCAATAATGATGATAAAACAGGCGATTCTTACCTTGCCCGGAATAAATTTGCGCAGCAGGGAAACAAAAAAGTTTGAGCCCACCAGGACAAATGTCGTTGCTACCCCCATACCGATGCCGTTTTCAACGGTCTTGGTCACAGCCAGCACGGGGCATAATCCCAAAACCAGTCTAAAGGGCGGTATCTCCTCCCAAAGGCCTTTGGTAAATTCCTGAACCATCGTTTTCGCCATCGTGTTCTCCCTATTTAAATGCCTTGAGCTGCTCTATAATCTGTGGCTTCAAGCTTTGATATAGTTGGCTTGCCGCTGCCACACCACCGTTGACACCGTTGGATGTGACCGTTGCGCCGCTCATGGTATCGACATCTGTAACTGCGGTCAGTAGCATGCCTTTGAACTGGTTGGTAAAAGACGGATTGGTTTTGGCCTTTGAGCCGATACCCGGTGTTTCACTGTGTGTCGTGACGCCCACACCAATGATTTTATCGTCCGCAAGCGTGACGCCCATCATCAGCCCGATGTCACCACCAAATCCTTTGCCGACACCTTCAAAGGCAATGGCACTGGGTTCTCCGTTGAAAATTCCCACAAAAAAATTGGATTCTTTCCCATCATGGTCAATCTTGAAGCGATCGACAATGGGATCGTTGGAGGCACCATCAAGAATGGTCTTAATGGCGGGACCCTTTACAAAGGTGAGCTGTTGATACTCGATTTTTGGTCCTGTCCAATCTTTGGTCGCTGCAAGCAATCCGCCGGATACGGACCCAAGAATGGTGAGGACAACGATCATTTTGATCATTTCACGCATACTATTCAACCTTTCCCAGTGCCTTGGGCCGGATTTTATCCAGCAATGGATTGAGCAGATTGATCACAAGAACAGCCAGAACTGTACCATCCACATACGCACCGATATTACGTATCAGAACTGTCATAATACCGCCAAGCGTTCCATAAATGAGCATAGGAACAAAGTTGACGGGTGAGGAAGAGTCTTCAGGTGCTAGAAAGAACGCTCCTACCAGGGTATAGCCGGTCAACAGATGAAAAAAGGGGTCGGCAAAGCGGGCAGGGTCGATGATGTTGAATACAAGGGCGGTGATGAAGACACCCCCCAGAAACGAGAGGGCGATCTCCCAGCGGATAAATCCTCTGATCATGAGATAGGCCCCACCCAGAATGAGGCCGATACCGCAGGTAGCACCGATACCGCCGATTTGTCGTCCGAGAAGCAGATCCCCTAATCTGACCGAGTCTATGGCACCCAGACCGAAGTGTTTCACTGCTGCTAGTGGGTATGTAGGCGTGAAGTCAAAATAAAAATGACGATACATTTCATCGAAGTCCAGAAAATCACCCCAGGAGACCATCAAGATGGCAAGGGCCAGAGCCACAGGATTGAAAGGATTGCTGCCGATGCCGCCAAAAATCTGTTTCCCGATCACGATGGCAATAAATGTCCCTGTCAGAACAAACCACCACGGTGCTGTTGCCGGCAAAAGCATGGCGAAGACGAGACCGATGGCAGCAGCGTTGCCGTCGCCCACTGAAACGGGTTTTTTGGAGACAAGATTGAGGCCGACTTCCCATAACATGGCTGTGGCAATGGAAAAACTAACCACTGCGATGGCGGAAGCGCCGAATCGGAAGAGGCCCCCGAAAATGACGGCCGGTAGCGCTGCTATAATGATATGAAGACTCATCTGAGGTATGCTGCTTCCGATATGGATGAAAGGCGCATGGGATACGATCAGTTTTTTCGGGTTATTCATCTGCTGCCTCCCCGGTAGCTGCGCGACCGAGCTCGTATTTAGCCAGTTTGATAGATTGAAAGATGGGTATTTTCGATACACACACATAACTGCAGAGCCCACATTCGAGGCAGGAATAGAGATCGTAACTTTCTGCGGCTTCTTCATACTCCCCGGCTTCAAGAAAGCGAATCAGCATGCTGACCGGCACCCTGGCGGGGCAGATGCGAATACAATCGCCGCAATTGATACACGGATAATCCGATACAAGCGCAACATCGTCCTTATCCTGCAGGAGAACGGCATCTGTATCGGGTCTTATGGGAAACGCATCCGTATAGGTGCTGTAACCGTTTAACGGGCCGCCGATGATGATCCGGTCCTGATCGTTCACATTCACGTGAAAGTGCTTGAAAATATCCCGAAGGGGTGTGCCGACGGTGACCGATACCAGCGAGCGATTTCCATTCTTGTCCAGAAAGGTGACCTGTTTGGTATTAGCCATCTTTTTGTTCTGGAAAGAGCGACCCAGCGAAGCGACTGCTTCCACATTCAGAAAGGCCAGACCAAGATCCTGGAAATTTTTTCCGACAGGGATTTCATGGCCGACCACCCTCTGGGCGATAAGATGTGGCAATCCTTCAGGATAGCCTTTTCCAATACTTATGATGGAGGCGCCCATGTCACCATACCCCTGAATCGCGTCCTGTGGTGCGGCGATAACCACATGCTCGACGCCGGTGATGGTTTTAAGATGTTGGATGCCCTGGGTCAGTTCATGATAAAAGGTCTTCAGGGCGTACTGCGCGGTTATGATAAACAGATCCTGATCCATGGCATTGATGATAATGGTCTTAATTGGCTTGTCCGCATCTGTAAAGGTATCGAATGCAGGGCTTCCGGGTAAGCACTGCAGCAGATCGATGGCGCCTTCGAGGGAGGGGGTGTCGCAGTAGGCGGCAAATCGTTCGTCAAGGCCGGGCTTTTTTGACACCGCAACGGAAACAGCCGTAAACTGCTTTCCGGATTCTCCTGGAAAGGGCTCTATATGGGTAATGGTGCCGGTTACGGTCGATATGGTGTATGCCCCCGAATCAGGTGTCAGGGAAAGTTTTTGGCCTGTTTTGACGGGGTCACCCTTCTGGATCATCATTTCATGCCCCTTCTCGGTATGCTCTTCGATCAGAAGCATGATCTGACGAGGCGTCTCAATCCGAACAGAATCAGAGAACACACCCGGCATCGAATCAATCTGAAAACGTGGTGCCGTTACAGAAAAAAATGACCTTTTCATCATATGAGTACCTTTTTCCTTGGCCGCTTGACGTTGAAGAACCATTCGGACAAGCGCATCCACCGTTTATTTGTTACATGATGTGGCATGATGCACATTCGATGGGGCCGGCCTCGAACGCTTGATGGCATTCGATGCATCCTGCATGGAAGGCATCGGAGCGTTTCATAATCTGTGTATCTTCGATTTCATCAGGTTCATGGCAATCACTGCATATGCCGGGAGGTTGCGTCGCGTTTTCATTTGCAGCGTGACACTCTCCGCAGGCAACGAGAGCCGCGTCATCATCCATAGGGTGATGATGGCAGTCCCAGCAGGAAAGTCCGTATGCTGACTCGGAAGCATGCGAGTAATGGTCAAAAAGAACCTTGCCGGCCGTGACCTTGAACATCATTCTCATGGGTTCTTCCGGTGCTGAAACAGGAAAGGCGGCATAGCACAAAACACCTACAACCAGGAAATAGACCATGAGACCATACACAACCTTCATCTTTTTCTTCGAGATCATAAGGAAACCAGTCCTTTCAACTGTTTGGCTTTTCGATAGCCTTGATCGAACTACCATAATGCAACGGGGCTTTCAAGTTTTTTATTCGGTTTGGCTCGTCGTTAGGTGAAGAGATTAACCTGCCGGCGGGGCACTTAACACTGTACAGAGATATTATAGAGATGAACGTCGAACATCAACATCGAACGTCCAACATCGAATGAAAAAAATATTTACGACTAAATTCCTTTTGTTTCATTTCAGTCGTTTTAATACTCGTGGCGAAAATCTTGGCGGATGCGTCTGTTTCTTCTTTATTCCCCCTCACAAACGCCACAACGTCGACAAGTATTCACATCACAGGGGGCGGTTGTGTCACCACGCTTGGCTTTTCGATATTCCGCCAAAAGATAGGACTTTTGGATACCATGATCGATAAAATCCCAGGGGAATATTTCGTCGCCATCTCTTTCGCGGTGCACATAGAAGTCGGTGTCAATATCCGATTCCTTAAGGGTTTTTGGCCAGTTGCCATCATTGGCTTGGACTGCTTCCAGTATATCGGCTACACGCATATCGCCACGGGACAGGAGGGCCTGTACATATGCCCGTCGGGGGATGTCGGCATGCACACGGACGTTTGGGACGCGTTTAAGACATTTTTGAATATGCTTGAGTTTCAGCTTAAGGGTCTGGATGTCATCCATGGCCGCCCATTGAAACGGCGTATGTGGTTTGGGGACAAAGGAGTTGATACTCACGGTTATCCCGCCGATGTGACCCTTGGCGCGACTCGATTTTAAAAAAGCGTATTTTATCTTTTTGCAGAGTTTGACGATGGCCTCGATATCCTCCATGGTCTCCGTGGGAAGACCGATCATAAAATAGAGCTTGAGATTCGGGATGTTGTTGGAGACAAGCGCTTCTGTCGCAGCCAGAATGCTTTTTTCCGAGAGACCCTTGTTGATACAACGACGTAAGCGTTCAGACCCGGCGTCGGGGGCAATTGTGGCTGTTTTGACCTTGCTTCTTGACAGATGGGAAATCAAGTGATGGTCGAGGGCATCTGCCCTGAGAGAACTGAAGGAAACAACGGATTCGGATTTTTCCGCGGCCCTGCAGATATCGCCTAGCCCGGGGAGATCGGAAACCGCCGCCCCCACAAGACCTATTTTGTCGGTATGGGCACGTCCGTCATGAATACACGATACCAGCATATCAGGGTCTCTGAAACGGGGAGGGCGGTATACAAAACCGGCACCGCAGAAGCGACATCCGTGAGGGCAGCCGCGGGACACCTCGATCAGATAGGTTTGATTGAACGTGGTATCGGGTGTCACGATGGCACTGCAGGAAGGTGTTTTCGTGATATCCCGGACATGGACTCTCTTAATGATATCGGGGATGTCTTTCAGGGGTTCCAATCCCTGAAACGTATTGTCCAGGTTATAGGTTTCCCTGTAGAAACCCGGGACATAAATTCCCTCTAATTCCTGGGCTGCACGGAGCAATAGGGCTTCCCGCGTCTCCGGCTCCCGGGCTATCTGCATAAAGCCCGGCAGGTTGGCTTCTGCTTCGCCTATCAGAAAACAGTCTACAAAAGGTGCGATGGGCGCAGGATTCAACAAACAGGTAACACCGCCGGCGATGATCAGGGGGTGGCTTTCATCTCTTTGGGTGGAACGTAAGGGGAGTCCGGCTTTCTGAAACATGGTGAGCAGGTTGGGGTAGTCGTTTTCAAAGGACAGGGACACGGCGATGATATCAAAGTTAGAAATGGGTCTCCCGGATTCGATTGAGATGATATCGCCTGTGTTGGCCGCGTCTTTATCCGGGAGGAAGGACCTATCACAGACGATATCATCCAATTCATTCAAAAGCCGATAGACCGTTTGGAACCCCAGGTTGGACATACCCAGGTGATACGTATTCGGGTATATCAGGACAACGGCTATTTTTCCCTGCCGCCCCTGCTTTCCCATGATGGAGATTTCCGCGTCTAATCGCTTTTGCCGGTCGTTTTCGCCTTTTCTATCCATAAGGTTTCATAATACGGGACAGCTCCTTTATCAAACAAATTTCCACAGGACTATCTTGATTTAGTCGGCTTTACGTCTCAAGAAGGTCGGTACTTCAAGATCGCTGTTGTCGATGACGATTCCTTTATAACCTCGGTAGGAGGCACCGCCTGATTCACCCACGGCTTCCTTTCTCCTGATAAATGTAGGTTCGTCATAATCTACGATGTTCTCGAGGTCCGAGGGGATGATATCCCGGACCCTGCCGCGGAAAGAGTGTTCCATGACATTGTCGGGTTTGGCCGGGTCCTCTTTTTCGCCAATGCCCGTGGCGATGACCGTAACACTCATTTCGTCATTCATGGAATCGTCAACCACAGCCCCCCAGATGATGTCGGCATTCTCGCCCACCTCACTGTAGATGCGCTCGGAAGCTTCTGTCATTTCTTCCATGGTCAGTTCACTGTTGCAGGTAATGTTCATGAGCACACCCTTGGCTCCGGAGATGGCGATATCCTCCAGGAGTGGGTGAGAGATGGCGCGTTCTGCGGCTTCAATGGCCCGGTTTTCTCCCCTTGAAACACCGATGCCCATGATGGCCGAACCCGCTCTGGACATGGTGGTTCTGACATCAGCAAAATCGAGGTTGACCAGTCCAGGCATCATGATCAGGTCTGTAATGCCCTTGACGGAATGGAGCAGGATTTCATCAGCTTTCTTGAACATTTCGATCATTTTGGCGTTCTTGGAAGCCAGGGCTCTCAGTCGGTCATTGGGTATGGTAATAACCGTGTCGGCAACCTGCTTCAGTGTTTCGATACCTTCCTCTGCCTGCCGGGTGCGTTTTCTGCCCTCAAAGGAGAACGGTTTTGTGACCACGGCAACTGTGAGTGCACCTATCTCCTTACAGATTTCTGCAATCACCGGTGCTGCTCCAGTGCCGGTTCCGCCCCCAAATCCCGCAGTGATGAAAACCATATGGCTGTTTTCAAGGGCTTTGCGGAGGGCATCCCTGTTCTCCAGGGCCGCATCCCTGCCGATGTTCGGATTGGCTCCGGCACCCAGACCTTCTGTGAGTTTCTCTCCTAACTGGAGTTTCATTTCCGCCTTGGATACGTCGAGTGCCTGGGCATCCGTATTGGCGCAGATGAACTTCACCCCTTGCAGTTTGCCGGCGATCATGTTGTTGATCGCGTTGCCACCTGCGCCGCCAACTCCGATAACCTTGATTTTTGCTGTTTTGTCATTCTCTACGTAAGTGAACATGTTTCCTCCCGTTAATAAGTTAATGTGACCCTATCCAAAACTGTATGTTTATACATGTTGATAAATGGGTCTATATGACATCTTTGAACCATTTCCGCATTTGGCTCATGACACCGTTAAAAATATGTTTGTCCCGTATTCTGAATTTTTTGGTCACCTGGTTTCGGACACCATACATGACCAGGCCAACGCCAGTGGCATACATGGGATTGTTGACCACGTCCACGAGCCCGGTGATACCACTGGGTTTACCAATTCGAACGGGCAGATTGAAGATGGATTCGGCAATATCGCTGATCCCTTCCAAAAGAGCGGTACCACCGGTCATAACCATACCTGAGTTGATCATATTCTCCATACCGGCTCGATATATCTCCCTTTGTATCAGGGTAAAAATTTCCTCCATACGTGGTTCGAGGATTTCTCCCAGAATTTGTCGGGGAAGTTTTTTGGGTTCTCGTCCACCCATTCCCGGAACCTCTATGGTTTCCTCACT
>JASJGV010000590.1:0-4119 GCA_033791325.1 Desulfobacterales bacterium
GTGAAGACGATGCCCAGAGGTGATGGAACAGGACCCAAGGGACAAGGACCGCGTGCAGGAATGGATCGCAGAGGCTGTAAGACGGGAAAAAGGGGCCGTAGCAATGACCAGAGCAGAGGTCAAGAATTTGGCCAAGGTAGAGGTGTTGGATCCGTTCAAGACAGAGGTGGTGGCGTAAAAGAGCGTAGAAATGGAAATAACGAATAACCAGTCCGCATGATGAATCGAAGCGGACATGAGAGGAGGTCAGACAATGCCGGGTTTTAATCAAACAGGTCCTACAGGTTTCGGAGCGATGACAGGTAGAGGTAGAGGTCTTTGCAAGACCGGTAGATCCGTAGACGAAACAGGAATCACCGGCAATACCGGCTATGGTCGAGGGATGGGGTTTGGCCGTGGTTTAAGGTGTGGCGCTGGTCCGGAGTTGAGAGCTAATATGGGAAGGGGATTGGGTCGAAACCGTGCAGCATTTCTGGGGGCTTATCCGGAAGATGCCCAGGTGGAGATTGATATGCTTAAGCAACAAGCCGAATCGATGAAACACGATCTTGACGCGATAACCCAGCGTCTATCGGAAATGGAAAAGAGCGAATGATACACATTTTACTAGCCGGCAGGGATGTTTTATCCATGTCGGCTTTCAAAGCTGCGCTGGATGAAAGTGATGCGCAAACTACATGCCTGGAGTCTGGTCACAAGACACTTTCCGCGGTTTCAGAAAAAGTGTTTGACCTTCTGGTTACGGCTGAGAATCTTGGTGATATGACCGGTCTTGAATTGATTAAATCCGTTATCACTAGTCAACCCATGCTTAACTGCGCCGTGGTAAGCACACTTTCCTCCGCCGATTTCCATGAAGCAAGCGAGGGCCTGGGAATATTGATGCAGCTTCCTGCCGAGCCAGGTAAAAAAGAGGCTGATCAATTACTTGAACATCTAAAAAAAATCCAGTCCTTTTCAAAAAGTTCAGTAACGAGGGTAAGATTATGATTATCAGTATTGCCAGCGGTAAGGGCGGGACAGGCAAAACCACAATAGCTACCAACTTGGCGGTTTCCCTGGGGACCGGCGTACAGCTCTTGGATTGTGATGTGGAAGAGCCCAACGCCCATCTTTTTTTAAAACCGAAAATTGAGCGCACGGAAACTGTTTTCGCGGCGGTTCCTGAAATCGACAAGGACAAATGCACCTTGTGTCGGAAATGTTCCGACATATGCCGGTTCAAGGTGATTGCCATTGCAGGCCAGACAATTCTCACGTTTCCAGAGCTGTGCCACAGCTGTGGTGGTTGCATGGTGGTATGTCCCGAAGAGGCTATCACCGAAACCGGCCGCGAGCTTGGGGTGGTTGAAGAGGGTGTTTTGGATTCCATCGGCTTTGTCCACGGTCGTCTCCGGGTTGGCGAAGCGATGTCGCCGCCACTAATCAAAAAGGTCAGATCATATGTGAATCTCGATATGATCAACATTATCGATGCACCTCCAGGAACATCATGCCCGGTGATTGCGGCCATGAAGGATACGGACTTTGTTTTGATGGTAACGGAACCGACTCCTTTTGGCCTGCATGATCTGAAGCTTGCCGTGGAGGCTGTAAAGCTTCTTCACATTCCCTCCGGTCTTGTCATCAACCGTTCCGACATCGGTAACGACGATGTCAGACAGTATGCTCAGACGGAAAATCTGCCGATCCTATTGGAGATACCCTTTGACCGCAGGATAGCAGAAACCTATTCGCGAGGGCATCTAATGGTCGACGCAATGCCCGAGTGGAAGAATAAATTCTTGGCGTTATACAGTAAAATTGAAAGTATGCTAGCGGGGTAGGACCTTGATAAAAGAACTGGTAATTTTGAGCGGCAAAGGCGGAACAGGTAAAACAAGTTTGACGGCTGCTTTTGCTTCGATTGTTAAAAACAATGTGTTGTGTGACGCAGATGTGGATGCTGCAGATCTTCACCTGCTCATGGATCCGGATGTTCAACAACGTACGGATTTTATGGGAGGCAATGTTGCCATCATCGATCCCGAAAAATGTACTCTGTGCGGTCAGTGTATCGAACTTTGCCGTTTTGAGGCCATCAGTGACCATTTTACAATCGACGAAATCGACTGTGAAGGCTGCGGGGTCTGTGTCGATCTATGCCCTGAGCAGGCCATTGATTTTCCGGTTAAGAATTGCGGCGAGTGGTTTATTTCAAATACCCGCTTCGGTGCCATGGTACATGCCAGGCTGGGCATTGCAGAAGAAAATTCCGGAAAGCTAGTCACGCTTGTTCGCCAGGAGGCAAGGAAGTTGGCGGAGACATACCACATTGAATTGATCATCACGGATGGACCTCCGGGAGTGGGATGTCCGGTTATCGCTTCAGTGGGCGGTGCTACGGCCATGCTTGTTGTGACCGAACCCACTGTTTCCGGTCTGCATGACATGCAACGGGTGCTGGAACTTGCAGATTATTTCAAGGTTCCGAGTATGATATGCGTGAATAAATTTGACTTAAATCTCGATCAGACAGCGGCAATTGAGAGGCTCGCAAAGGAGAGGAACATTCCTATGATCGGAAAAGTTCCTTTCGATTCTCATTTTACCGAATCCATGGTTCAGGGTAAAACAGTATTTGAGTACGATAAAAATAGCGACTTGAGTCTGACAATCAAGCAACTGTGGAATACCGTTAGAAAATATTTGTAAAACCAGAAGAAGAACCCAAAAGGAGAACTTGAATAATGAAAAATGGAAGAATAGCAGTTCCATCGAACGGGGCAGGCGGACTTGACGCTACAAGGGCAGGGCATTTCGGTCACTGTGACGTTTTTACCTTCATCGATGTTGAAAACGGGGAAATAAAAAAAGTCAGTGTCCTGCAAAATGAGGAACATGTTCAGGGCGGTTGCATGGTACCGGTAAATCTGCTGGCAAACAACAATGTGAAAGCGCTGGTAGTGGGCGGTATCGGTATGCGACCGCTTATGGGGTTCAAACAGGTTGGAATCGATGTTTATCATGACCCGGAGCGGGCTGAAATAAGGCCGGTAGTGGAAGACTTGATAGCGGGCAAATTGCCGGAGATTCAAAACGACCAGATCTGTGGTGGGGGTGGGGGACAAATAAACACCTAAAAGGAGTGTGCATAAATGAAAATCGCGATTACAGCCCAGGGAAAAGATCTCGATTCGCAGGTCGACCCCAGATTCGGTCGTGCTGCCTACATTCTGATCGTTGATATAGTCGACGAAAAGGTTGAAGTGCTGGACAATTCAGAAAATGTTAATGCGTTTAAAGGCGCAGGGATTCAGGCGGCTGTGATGGTAGGCGACAGCGGTGCGGATGTTCTGTTGACCGGTTTCTGCGGCCCCAACGCATTCAAAACGCTGGCGGCGGCAGGTGTAAAGGTGGCCAATGATGCTTCTGGTACAGTTAAAGATGCATTGGAAGCCTTTAAAAAGGGTAAGGTGTCATTTGCCGATGATTCTAATGTCGAGGGGCACTGGTAATAAATCTGCAGCGTGAACCCTATGGTTGCATAAACAACCTTTTGCAACGATAGGGTGAATTTATATAGCGCGGCTTTACCTCTATCGACTACTTTAGGGCATAGCAGGATGGAAGAATAAATGAGCGGGAAGAATTTTGATTTTTTCCAGGATCATTCACGACACTGCTCTGCTGTTTCATTCTGATTAGACAGTTGATAATGGATTTTCTTATCCCAATCTTTAAGACCTGTTTATTTTTTATTAATATGAAGGAGGATATAATGGCGGAAGAAAAAAATATGAAACAGACCAAGGCTAAGAAGTTGGCAGATCCCAAAGCAGCCACAATCGATCTTGCAAGCCAGGAGATGATTCAACATGCTCAGGATTTGGGGATTGAAACAGTGTTTGACCGGGCTGTAAAAATGAAACCCTGCAATATTGGGACGCAAGGTATCTGTTGTAAAAATTGTGGCATGGGGCCTTGCCGACTGCCTCTACCCAAAGGGGGTATCGAAGGCGAAGACGATCGCAAAGGTCTTTGTGGTGCCACACCCAACACCATCGCTGCGCGGAATTTCATCCGCATGATTGCGGGGGGTGCTGCAGCCCATTCCGATCATGGCCGTTCTGTAGCCGA
>JASJGV010000591.1:0-5823 GCA_033791325.1 Desulfobacterales bacterium
CCCTTGCGTATGGAGTCGGCACCGAGAGAAGGACCCACTGTTCTTTCTTCAAGGATGTTTACAGGCGCGGGAAGCGCGCCGGCCCGCAGGGCAATGGCAAGGTCATGGGCCTGTTCCGCCGTGAACTGCCCGGTAATACGGGCGGATCCTCCCGAAATCTTTTCCTGGATGACTGGAGCGGAATATACTTTGTCATCCAAAATGATGGCCAGCCGTTTTTTGACGTTCTGTTCCGTGATGCTTTCAAATACCCTGCCGCCTTTTTTGTCGAATTCAATTGACACATAGGGGTCATTGTACTGTGAGTCAATTTGAACCCGTGCATCTACCAGCTGAGCACCGGTCAGAAGGGTTCGTTTTTTCACAAGATAAGGCGTTTTGGTGATACGGTTGGTAGTCGGGTCCAGATTATCCTCGTAGAGAATCTCACTTTCAGGCGGCACATTGCCTTGCAGCGCGATGCCGATGTCATTGGTTTCATCGAGAAGTTTGAATTCCAGGAGTGCGGTTCTTCCAATCAGTTTTTTGGCCCGCTTGGTATCTTTGATACCCGGCAGTTGGATGAGGATTCGGTTCTTACCCTGGTTACGGATGTCCGGTTCACTCACGCCAAACTGGTCAATCCGGTTGCGGATAGTCTCCAAGGCCTGATCCGTGGCAAATTTTTTAATCTGATCCGCTTCCTGGTCAGGCAGGTCCAGGACCACCGTGAGTGTATCGTCGGTTTCTGACTCGGAATGGATGCGCATCTCTTTGAAATCAGTATCCAGGATCTTGTAAAATTGTTCGATGGATTCTTTTCCCATGACACGCGTGGAGATTTGTGTCCCGAAAACACGATCCAATGCCAGGACTCTCACACGGTCCTTACGAAGACGGGATCGAAGTTCCTGGGCAATCCGTTCAATGGCATCCTCCACAGCTTTGTCTGTATCGACTTCCAGTACCAGATGCATGCCACCTTGAAGGTCCAGTCCAAGATTTACCTTTTTATGGGGCCACACTCCCGGCCACACCGATGGTAAGACATATACGATTGCTGTCAGGATAACGATGAGGACAGCGATAGGTCTCCATGAGAATTTTTTCAAATTTGTTTCCTTTCACCTGAATTGAGCGATTTTTCCGAAGAGGTGTGCCGAAATCTTGATGGAGAAGGGTTCGCAAAACAACACAGGCATACCCGTGGATATGTCAAGCTTTTTTGGGAACCCTCGATTCGCAAGAGATCGGTGCAGATCGAGGTAAAAAATCGTTCAATTCAGTTTGCAATTAAAAGACAAGATTCCCGGCCGACGATAGCAGGGAATCTTTTTCTGTGCCATCCTTTATATATTGGCAAATGCGTATGCGTTACCACAGTGCTTAACCCGTTCATACAGCTGGTACGGCACGCAATAGACCGGAACGCTATTTTGATTTGCCTGGATCTGTTTTGCTCTTGTCTTTTACCTGGGGCTGGGGTGGGGGCTGTGCTGAGGCTTGGTTCAACGCACCCACATTTCCCCGGGCGATCTTGACACGAACCTTGTCGGCAATTTCTACCGTCAATATTGCGTCCGACAGACCGGTTATTCGTCCATGCAGACCGCCACTGGTGACAATACGATCTCCCTTTTTTAAACTAGATACCATTTGGCGGTGCTCTTTTGTTTTCTTTTGCTGCGGACGAATTAAAAGAAAATAAAAGATGACAAACATCAGTATGAGTGGGATGAATGTTGAAAAGCCACCGCCACCTTCGCCCCCGGCTCCACCCGCTCCCATTGCATAGGCTACGTTTTCTGTTAAAAAGAACAAATTAACCTCCCTTTACTGTTTGCGATTGTATTCCCATTTGAATTCAACAGACCCAATAACACTTGTCATGACCAGTGTAACTGCATCATGTAAGTCATCCGTGAGATGATTACCGGTTTTCGGATCAATCGTTGGAAATCTGACAAGGTATATCGATTTCCAGGTTGTCATATAAGGATAAAAATACGCCGTTATCGGGTCTTTTGCTTTCAGTTTACGGATTTCGAGGTGCCGGATCTGTTCCACATTGTCTCGCGTCATGTAGATTTTCCACATGGACGTGTCTTTGGAGAAGTCATCCCACTGTTTTTCGGGAACATACACAGCGATCACAAAGTCATGGTAATCTGCTGCTTCTTTCTGCTGATCCGCCACCAGTTTATCGTATTCTGTACCCTCTAATTTGTATAGCCGCGCATATTCCGTGGCATAGGCCTGTCGAAACGCAGCGGTTTTAAAGGTTGCCTTTGAAATCAGTTTTGTCGATAGCCCATCGTAGAGGCGGCTTTCCTGTGTCCAGGATTCAAGCACATCCCCATAAGCCAATTGTTTTTCAGGTACAGGCGATATGCCTGTGGCTCCCTGATTCTTTGTCCCGGTGCAGCCGGAGACGATCAGGGTTCCCGTCAACAGCATGGTTGCCAGAACGCAGACACAGTGTCGCATCGTTAACGATCGTCCCCAATTTAGTCTAAAGCTACTAATCGGAAGATACCCCCTCAGTTGAATACCCGACTGAAAATGGCGCTGATATACTTTAAATGATAGCCCACGTCAAATATTTCTTTAATTTTTTCTTCACCCAGGTGTCCTCGTATGGTGGATTCTTCCAGAATCAGTTCCTTGAATGATCCTTTTCCCTGCCACACAAGCATGGCCTGTTCCTGAACGAGTTTGTAGGCTTCTTCCCGGGTTACACCCGCTTCCGCTAGCGCGACAAGTACCTGTTGTGAAAAAATGAGCCCCTTGAGTTTGTCAAGGTTTGCACGCATGTTTTTCGGGTAAACCAGAAGTTTATTCAACATGTTGGTCATGCGGTGTAGCATGTAATCCATCAGAATGGTGCTGTCGGGGCCGATAACGCGCTCAACCGATGAGTGGCTGATGTCACGTTCGTGCCACAGGGGGATGTTTTCGAATGCCGAGATGGCATTGGTCCTTACAATCCTTGCAAGGCCACAGAGATTTTCCGATCCGATGGGGTTTCTCTTATGTGGCATGGCCGATGACCCTGTTTGGCCTTCGGAAAAGTATTCCTCCGCCTCCAGGACTTCCGTACGTTGCAGATGCCGGATTTCCAGGGCTATTTTTTCGATGGTGGAGGCCATAATGGCCAGCACACTGAAAAATTCCGCATGGCGGTCCCGCTGGACAATCTGTGTGGACGCCGGTGCCGGTTTCAGACCCATCTTTTTGCACACGTAAGATTCCACCAGTGGCGGTGTGTGGGCAAATGTGCCGACGGCTCCGGATACTTTCCCGTAGCTGATGCCGTCTATGGCATGCTCAAGTCGTTCTTTATTGCGCCTCATTTCATCATGCCAGATGGCTAATTTAAGACCGAAAGTAATCGGTTCTGCATGAATACCATGGGATCGGCCAATCATGACAGTCTCTTTGTGTTTAAAGGCTTTTTTCTTTATGACCGACATGAGCTTGTCCACATCCTTCATTATTATCAGACCGGCTTTTCGCAGCAAATATGCCAGACTGGTATCGAGTACATCCGAAGAGGTCAGCCCCATGTGAATGTACCTGGAATCCGGTCCCACATGTTCGGCAACGCTGGTGAGAAAGGCAATGACGTCATGCTTGGTTTCGGCCTCGATTTCCTCGATCCTTTCCAAGGAAAAATTGGCTTTGCGTTTGATGACCGCAAGTGACTTTTTCGGGATTCTGTCGATGGTTGCCAGCGCCTCACAAGCATGGATTTCCACCTTGAGCCATGTTTGATACTTGACTTGATCTGTCCAGAGATCTCCCATCTCTTTACGTGTGTAGCGATCGATCATAATGTGGATTCCTTATACGATTTTATTGCTGGTTTCAAATTTGCTCTCGCCGGGGTGCATCTGGCTATCTCCCACGATACGTATGGAAAGTTGCCGCCGTGCTTCCAGATCGAAAATTTCTTTACGTTTATTGTTGAGGACATAATCGGCCACATCAACCGGCAGGATACAGGTGACATTTTTAATGTCAGACTTGAGCGTCTCAATACGTAACTTTCGTAAAAAACGCACGCCAAGGGTTTCTTTGGATGCCACGAGTCCCTTACCCTTGCAGCGATCACAGGTAACATAACTTCCAAACTCAATGGAAGGCTGGATTCGTTGTCTGGACATCTCTAAAAGACCGAATTTTGAAATTCGGCCCAGATTGGCCTTGGCCTTGCCTGCCTTGATATGAACCCTCAATGTTTTTTCTACCTCAGCCCGATTCTTCGTGTTTTTCATGTCGATAAAATCGATGACCACCAGACCCCCGAGATCCCTGAGCTTGAGTTGCCTGGCAATTTCTTCGGCGGCCTCCACATTGGTTGTCAAGGCTGTCTTCTCGACGGTTTTCTGGTGGGTTGCTTTTCCGGAATTGACATCGATGGCAACGAGGGCTTCTGTCTGGTCGATGACAATGGATCCGCCGGATTTGAGGTTGACTCTGTTCTCGAAGATCGACGCTATCTGGTCCTCCAGTTGAAATTTTGAAAAAATTGGGGATGCGCCTTTGTGCAGCTTAACAATATTGAGATGACGTCGGGAAATGATCTGGACAAAGCCTTTTACTTCTTGAAACACTTCCTCGTCATCGATGAGTATCTCTTTTACATCTGGTGTAAAGTGATCCCGGATGGATCTGACAGCAAGATTTCGTTCTTTGTAAAGCAGGGCGGGGGCAGTTGCTTTCATTCCTTTGTTCATGATGTTTTTCCAGAGTCGCAGCAGATATTGCAGGTCTTTGGAAGCCAGCGTTTTGGTACAATTCTCACCTGCCGTGCGGATAATAATGCCGAAACCTTCCGGGACCTTTAGGTTCCCAATAATGTCCTTGAGGCGCTGTCTTTCCGTCTCATCCTCTATCTTTCGGGAAATACCCTTGGTTTTGGAGCCCGGCATGAGGACAATGTGTCGTCCGGGCAGCGATATGAAAGTGGAGAGCATGGCGCCCTTTTTCATTCTCGGGTCTTTGGTTACCTGTACCAGAATTTCCTGGCCCCGCTTGATAATGTTTTTGATGGAGGAGGTTTCACCGGAGGGTGTTTCCTGGAAATAATCGCTGTGAATTTCCTGCTTCTGGAGAAAGCCGTTTCGTTCGGCGCCGTAGTCCACGAAAGCTGCCTGAAGACTCGGCTCTATTCGGGTGATGATGCCTTTATATATGTTGCCGTGGGTAATTTCTCTGGCGGCGCTCTCGATTCGGAATTCCTCGAGTTTGTTATCGATAACCTTTGCGATTCTGATCTCTTCTGAATCGACGGCGTTAATGAGAATTTTGCTTGTCATGACTTGTTGTCCTTTTTGTTGCCGAATCAAGTTTCCAAGGTGTGTATTATGGGATTGGCATGATCAAGTCAAACAATTTCTATGCAGGACGAACGGTTGTGTCGATACGCAAATCCTAATTGTTACGCGAATTTATTATCCCTTGCAGCCGTTATCTTTAGGGAGATGCATCTTGATATTTGGAAGATATTGTGGCATGAGGATCAGCATGATGAAAAATAAATACGATCCGAAGTCAATCGAATCCAAATGGCAGGGCATATGGGAACGCAACAGCATTTTTAAAGCGCATGCAGACCCGGAGAAAGAAAAATATTATCTTTTGGAAATGTTTCCCTACCCATCCGGAAATATACATATGGGTCATGTCCGAAATTATACCATAGGCGATGTGGTTGCCCGGTATAAAAGAATGCGTGGTTTCAATGTGCTGCATCCCATGGGTTGGGATGCTTTTGGGATGCCGGCTGAAAATGCTGCCATTGCTCATGACAGCCATCCGGCCACATGGACCTATCAGAAT
>JASJGV010000592.1:0-3092 GCA_033791325.1 Desulfobacterales bacterium
GGCATATTAAGCCCAAATTCCCTGTCCATTACATAAGCAACCCCACCTTTTCCGGACTGGCTGTTTATCCGAATAATGGATTCATAGGTTCTGCCGACATCTGCAGGATCAATAGGCAAATAAGGAACTTCCCAGAGGCCATCACCCTCCTCACAAAGTTTCATACCTTTATTTATCGCATCCTGGTGCGACCCGGAAAAAGCAGTGTAGACAAGCTCACCTGCATAAGGGTGTCTTATGTGAACCGGGATATCGGTAACCTGCTCAGACACTGTGATCAAGCGTTGTATATCATGCAAATCAAGTTGAGGATCAACCCCTTGAGTAAACATATTCAGTGCAAGGGTCACGACATCCACATTACCGGTACGCTCACCATTTCCAAACAATGTCCCCTCCACCCTGTCACCGCCAGCCATAAGCGCAAGCTCAGTTGCAGCCACAGCGCAACCACGATCATTATGTGCATGCAGACTGATAAGAGCTGAGCCACGATTCTTCATATTCTTACAAAACCACTCAATCTGGTCGGCATAAACATTGGGAGTGGCCATCTCAACAGTGGAAGGAAGATTTATAATAACAGGATGCTCAGGTGTTGGTTCCCACACATCCATGACCGCCTCACAGATATGAAGTGCAAAATCAAGCTCTGTTCCGGTAAAACTCTCAGGAGAATATTCAAAACGAAAATTGGTTTCCGGATGTTTACGAGCCTCGTTCCGGATAACAGTTGCCCCTTCAACCCCAAGGCCAGTTATTTCTTCACGGCTCATTTTAAAAACTGCTCTTCGTTGCAGCTTGGATGTTGAGTTATACAGATGCATCACCACATTTTTCGCACCCTTGACAGCCTCAAAACTCTTTTGAATAAGATGCTCTCGTGCAGGAGTAAGGACTTGAATTGTCACATCATCAGGAATCAGAGCATCGTCAATAAGAGTACGGGCAAAATCAAACTCAACCTGTGATGCAGATGGAAAACCAATCTCTATTTCCTTAAATCCAACATCAACCAGTAACTGAAACAATTCCAGTTTCTGTTTCAGATCCATGGGTTGAACCAGGGCCTGATTCCCATCACGCAGATCCACGCTACACCAGAAAGGCGCTTTTATAATCGTTTTTCCGGGCCAGGTACGCTCTGGAAGGTCTACCCCTGGATAGGGCCTATACTTTTTAACCGCTTCAGCTTTCATATTTTTCCTTTTTTTGTTGTCCGATAACAGCATCTTTCAAGTGTAAAACCGGACACAAATAAAAAAGGCCACAGTTTCACACTGCGGCCTTTCGGATTTTCCGTTACTTTTATAATTTACGTCTCAGAACTCTCCATCCTTCACCACAGTCGATTCCCTAAGCAGGGTTAGTAGTAAAGTTGATAGGAGTTTCTGGGTGTGCATGGATATTCTCTTCTCTCAAGTAATTTTATTATTATAAAAACTAAATAATCACCATATGAGCTTCTTGTCAAGTTTCTATTGGCTGATATCCTGAAATTCCGCATTAAAAGACGTTTTTTCAACAGTTTCTTCTTGGATATTGACATCTTTGTCATTGATAGATATATTCTTCTGTCTCTGCTATATGAACGTTGTACAGACTATCACCGGTAAACGATAAGCAAGCCGGTGTAAGTACCTTCACGAAATTCTTTTCAAAAAAAACTAAAAGATTTTCTAAGGCACTAATCAATTTGCAACTTTTCTGAAAAACCTCAACATTACGAAAGGAAGAGGATTCATGGGAAAAATGAAAGGCTCTGAAGCTATTATACAATGCCTTCTTGAAGAAGGGGTAAAAACAATCTTTGGTTTTCCCGGAGGTGCGGTAATCGACCTCTACGACGACCTCATGGATTCTGAAGTAAAACATGTTCTGGTACGCCACGAACAGGGTGCAGTTCATGCTGCCGATGGACTGGCCCGTGTGACAGGAGACGTGGGAGTTGCGCTTCTTACTTCAGGCCCGGGTGCAACCAACGGCGTAACAGCCATTGCCACTGCCTACATGGATTCTATCCCAATAGTCATCCTTACCGGCCAGGTACCTACTCCACTCATTGGTAATGATGCTTTCCAGGAAGTAGATATCGTTGGTATCACAAGGCCCTGTACAAAACACAATTATCTTGTGAGCAAAGCTGAAGATCTGGTTCCGACTCTTCGTGAAGCCTTTCACATTGCCCGAACCGGTCGCCCCGGGCCAGTGCTCGTCGACCTGCCTAAAGATATTGTGGCAAGCATGGTTGATTTCACGGAAAAAAAGCCCATCCGCATGCAAAATTACCAGCCTACCTATGAGCCTCATATGGGCCAGATAGAAAAGGCCTGTAAAGAAATTTTAAAAACCAAGCAACCTGTACTCTATGTTGGTGGCGGTGTTATACTCTCCGACAGTAACGAAGAATTGACTGAACTTGCGCAAAAACTCAATATCCCTGTCACCATGACTCTTATGGGACTTGGCGGATTCCCTGGAAGTGATCCTTTATCCATGGGAATGCTTGGTATGCACGGAAGTTATACCTCAAATATGGCTGTAGCCAAGAGTGATCTCCTGATTGCTGTTGGTGCCCGCTTTGATGACCGTGTTACTGGTCGAATTGATGCATTTGCACCCCACGCAAAAATCATCCACATTGATATTGATCCCACTTCCATCAGTAAGAATGTTGCTGTGGATATTCCAATTGTTGCAGATTGTAAAGCTGCACTCACTGCAATGAATAGCTGGTTTGCATCAAGCGGTCATAATCTGGAAGAGGTTGGAGCTTCGCACACTCCCTGGATCGAAACCATTAATGAATGGACAAAAAAACACCCTATGACCTACCTCGACGAAGGGGATGTCATTAAGCCACAGTTTGTTGTCGAAAAACTGGACGAATTGACTGGTGGAGATGCCATTATTACAACTGAAGTAGGCCAGAACCAAATGTGGGCAGCCCAGTTTTATAAGTTTAACAAGCCAAGACGGCTGATAACTTCAGGTGGTCTGGGCACCATGGGCTATGGTCTTCCTGCTGCCATTGGCGCAAAAATGGCCTTTCCAGATGCAACGGTTATTGATGTTGCCGGTGATGGTTCCAT
>JASJGV010000593.1:0-3378 GCA_033791325.1 Desulfobacterales bacterium
AGGGCCATACATGCGAATATAAGCGAGCCATCCCTTGCCCGGTTTGGTTTGTACCCAGTTTTCTTCAGGTACGTTATCAGGAAGTTTGGGGCCAAAGTAGAGGTCGAATGATCCGTCTTTGTTGGGCTTTGCCCCATGAACTGATCCCACCAGCGGACGTCCCAGGTCATTCTGGATGAGGGATCGGGTTTCGTTGTCGTAACCGGTCAGAGACCAGAACATTTTGGCAGGCACATCTTTCGGGAAATGGATTTTGTAGGTGTGCTCGCCGCTCAGCCATTTACCACTTGAATCACTGTAGGTGGCTATATATTGGGAGCCCTGTCCCGGTACCGCTACGACCATGGATTTTGAGGTGCCGATCGCCTCGAAAACGTATTTACTTCGCTGATCAATTGCCATGTAATCCGGTGTCTGGAATGCTGGGTCCCCAAAAAAGATATATTTCCACTGTCGTTTCCCCGGGTAGGCATACAGGGTATCCTTTGGTATCCGTGATTGCCAGGCCAGGGTCTTGGCCATAGCCCGACCCACTACTGCCGCTTCGGTCAGGATCCCTTTCATACGTTCATCCGGTGCAAAGGATCGCCCATGGGCGATACCTAGGGTCTCCAGCATGCCCAGCATGGCCATGTCCTGAGAGCGGGGTGGGTTTTCATTGATGTAACGGGCCAGGCTTTCAAAATATGCAAAGCCCTCGTTGGTCAACATGTCAGCTTCTTTCCCGGCCATGGAGATAAACTTCATCTGTGGCGGCTCTTTTGCTTCGGAAAACTTGTATTGTTTGTATGTATGGATGAGCTCGACCAACTTGGGTAAATCATCGCGGGTTTGCGGAATGGCCCGCAGGTAAAACACCACGATATTGGTGTCCGCCTTTACAGTATGGTAATGGAATGCCGGCATGGGCCCGTCATAACCAGGCGGCAAGATGAGGAATCTTCCACCGCGGTTTTGTTCCGGGGAAAACGGCCCGCCCAGGTCGCACAGGGGCTGCTGCCAGATATTGTTCAGCGTTCCGAGAAGCCCGGGGGGCAGCTCCATCACCATGGGGCCGTTGCGCAGATCCAGAACACCCGACATGTAGACGGTATCCTGGTTGGCAGTAAGAACCAATTGCTGCTGTTCCCCGGAGTTATCCAAGACGACGACCGTGCTGCTGCCGCAGCCCAGCCGGATGTGCTCGTCGTTCATTGCCCCATAGGATGCCATGGGCAAAGCCCAAAGATAGGCCTGCACGGCGCGCTGGAAATCAAGTTCATCATAGAGATTTAGCACTGTTTTTTCTGTGGGATAGCCGCTTGTGAACTGCAACTCTCCGATTCTGGTTTTCATGGTTTCCGCCCAGCCGGATGCTGAAAACAGCGACAACAAGCAGGCAGCTAAAATCATGATCGTGAGTTTTTTCATTTTCTTTCTCCTTATTTAATCAAAGATTTATATTCTGCAAAGTTGAATATAAACAATGTTCCCAAGGTTTAAACAGCAGTCCGAATGTCGTATTTTAATTCGTCTTCTGTAGCTTCGGAGGCGTCCATTTCCCCTCAAGCGCATCTGCTTCTGGGCCATACAAGCGCAGCACCATGTATAAAGCTCCGTCTGGTGCAGGCAGCCAGTTGGCTTCCTTGTCCTTTCCGGGAGAATCCTTTTGGATATAAAAAGTAATGGAACCGTCTTCTTGTTTTACAAACTGATCCATCATGGTCGAATTCAGCAGGTAGCGGTCTAACGGGTTATGGATAAACAACTGTGTCTTTCCATCGTACATGCTCAGCGACCAGAAAGACTTAACCGGTGGGAGATCCTCACTCTTAAACGTCAGGGTATACTTATTGCCGGATGCATTCAACGTTGCTCCATCGCTGTCGGTCATATAAATCGGATAGATGGCTTCCGCACCGGAGTTGCCGTACAGTCCCATATGGGCGGCCACTGCTCGCATGATATAAAAATCCGGCATGCTGTAATTTTTTGCAGCACTCTCTTTTAGAAATTCTCTGGTTCCAAATATCTTGGCGGTTGACAGCGGGTCTTTTGATTCACTTTTTATAAAGGCCTCCATTTCTTTGAAACCTTCCTTTATCCCTGCGTTGATAGCATCGGCTATTTCCGGAGAAAATTTATTGATATCGAATGTCTCATCCGTTCCAAGACCGATTTTCGCAAACCGCTTCATGAGCTCTTTTTCTTCATCCACCGGCGTTACCAGATTCAGCATAAAATCGAGATACGTAAATGCGCCTGCATTAAACTGCTCTCCTTCCTTCCATTCCGGAAAGTCAACTTTGGGGGCAGCGGGTGGCGCCTGCTTTCCTAAGTAGGCGCTTAACCCTTTCAGATCGCACGCACCCTGTATTTTTTTCACATTATCCATGTCTTCGGGGTTAAATAGCTGGGTCCGGACAATAACAAAGAAGATATCTGTTTCACAATTCACAACTTCATTAATACCTTCAGGTTTTTCACCTTTCCAACCCGGACCGGCAATCAAATATTTTCCGGAGCCGTTTCCAGTCGTCAATGTGCCGATATAGGCGAAATTATGGGTGTACAGATCAATGAGCTGAAATTGATAAAACCGTTCCGGTTCCATTTCCGGGACGGAAATTACCATGGGCTCCTGTCTAAGATCCACCCAGAACATGCAATAAGGCGTATCCGCATTGGGAGTGACAATCGCCTTGTCTTCCGGTGTATACAGACGTGCTTCACATGATAAATAATTGAAAGGTCCCTTATATTCCGGTGATTTTTCGTTTACCACATACATGTACAGGGTTTTGTAATTCACGACCATGGGTAAGCCATAGATATAAGCCTCTTTGGCAATCTGTTTTGCTTCGTCTCTGGTGATCTCAATGTCTGCGGCAAAAGGCACCGTAAACGAAAATGCAAGTATTGCAATCGCAAAAGCAATAGTTTTTAGTGAGCTATTTCCCATTATTTTTTTCTTTTATTAAAATTTGGGCAGCAGAAATTGTACCTGGAAACGCAATGTCCAGTCCGGCCCAAGGACATCGGGTTTTTCAACATTATAAAAGGCCTGGATTTGCGTGTTTACAGGCAATTTTCCAATTCTGAACAGCCTACCGAATCCGCCTCCAATAGGAATGGTCCATGTATTATCACTGTCGGCCTCCCAGTTTGCCGTAATAATCGGAGATGAAGTCAGATACCAGCCATTTGGAAGGTTATAGTTGACAAAATACTGGACCAACATCTGGTTAACATCGTTCCGATCGCTGTCACCGGCAAATGACCAAATATTTTGCACCAGTGCTCCAACTACCCAGGGACCCTGCATAGTGAGGCCAACCGCTGCCGGACCAGCACCCCATTTCTCGCTTCCCAGCCGACTGTCTGTTGCCGTGGGAAGTA
>JASJGV010000594.1:0-2592 GCA_033791325.1 Desulfobacterales bacterium
GGCCTTCGGCGGCGGGTCGCCCTTGCAGTTGGAACGCCATTTCGACGGCGGCCGGATCAACCGCCAGGCCACCCAACTGGGACTGTTCGGCGGCGGTGAAGAAGGGAAAGATACGGTAACCGTTCACAGCACTATATAGCACGATTATCAATTTTCTTTCATCAAAAAGAACATTTCACCGCATTTATCAAAGATAATTATCGTTTGAAAGAGGCGAGAAACTTTACGCTTGAGTTCGCCTATGGAGGGTTGGAAGGTGGTGTTGGTGACAGCATTGAATCACTACCAGGCAGTAGCGAAGGTGATGGTTGAGCATGGAAATATGCTCTGACTGCTTCCAGTATAAAATTGAATGCTGACCGGCCTTGTAATGCACATGTAGCGATTACAGTCCATATTCGCTCACAGCTTTTTCGTCCTTTGATGCTGCGTGTACCCTGTGTCACGTGGCGATCTATTACGATAAATCGTATTGCCTGTTCGGCCGCATTATTGGTGGGGCCTATTCCAGGAGTTGTAATAAATTCAAAGTATGCCTTACCATGCGTGCGGAATCGGTTGGCCATATTTTTGGCTTCCCGCTTTTTTTCTTTTCCATCCTTATTCAGTTGACTCGGCACATCCTCTATAGCGGCTGCAATGATTTGTTCCTTGGCCAGATCAAGAGCATCAGTGAACTCTTGCGCGGTCATGCTGTCATGTTCATGAATAACCTTGAACATGTTTTTAACTTTATCCAGGAGTTTTTTACCATATGCCTTTGTTTGTTTATCCGGTAAAGTCGTCAAAAACCGGATATCTCGAATCAAGTGAGCGATACAAAACTGCATGGTAACGTCAAAATCCTTCATATACTTGCGATAGGCCGAAAAATAATCGCAACCCAGGACACCATTGAACTCTTTGCCCAAAACTTCAATCAAAACTTTTGATCCGCGGGATTTGTCGATTTTGAACAACACATACAGTTCAGCTTTAAAAACCCATGTCCAAAACTTCTTTTTGTTTTCTTTGTGGCCAGTTTCATCGACATTGATATGGTTTTCAAAAGGCAGACGATTGAGCAGCTCTCTGTATGGTGCTTCCAGTGAAAGGCTCACTTTCTCGATTATTTTACGTAAATACCCCCGAGAGACCTTTTCGTGAAGGATATCCCGGATGAATTTTCTGATGGTTGAAAACGATGCATGGTTGACATGTTTCATGTAGGCAACCAAAGCGGTTATTCTTTCCTTGAACAATCCTTCTTTGACCACATTTGCCGGAAAAGGCATGTAATGAATTTGTTGGCATTGTGGGCACCATACCGGATATGAAAGATGTTGTTCTTTTATGATCGGCACTTCAATTAATTCTATTTGCTGGATGACACGAGCAGGTGTGTCAGCCATACGGACTTCACTATTACAGACCAGGCATTGGGTCAGTATATATTGGTGGCTTTTATCGATTTCATCTTCGCTGAAAGGGGGGCGAGTATGCATTTCATGGCCCGGTTGTCCTCCGATCTTATTTTTTTTATCTTTTTTCTTTTTTTGGGGAGGCTTTTTGGTTATATCGTCGGAAGAAGGGCGTTTGCTTGAATTGTAAGGATTCTTTGAAAGCTGAGCAATCTTGTTTTCCAAGCTACGGTTTTTTTCTTGCAGCAGGCTTATGGTGTCGCTAAAGTCACAAATAGTTTTGACCACGGCTTCCGGTCCGGCATGATATATGGCCAACGCCTCATCGGGAAACATGGCATAACTCCCGGCGAAAGTTTTTAGTCATGGGATAGACATAAACAGCCTTTTTGGAAAGCAGTGGTTGCCGCGATTTACTGAGCTTTCCTTGACCCGTCGTTTGCCCCACGCAGATCCAATTATCCGCCTTATAACAGGTGCCGCGGTATTTCTCTGTGTCAACAAAGGTTTCAATCCGGTAAACGGGATGGCCGTATAGGTCTTGCCAATCTTGTGACAAACAATGGCGATTCAATGCCAATAAATATGACGCTAAACAGGAAACTTCAACCCAGGGCATTATCAAAAAACGAAGGTTATTGGCGATCAGATGAAGATTGTTTTCTCTGATCTTTTTGCTCCAGGCAATAAAACGATCTCTGACTCCAATGTACCATGGCGCTGAACCCCATGATAGGCAAGCAATCGGACGATCATTGGAAAAAGCAATATATTTGAGATGTTCTCCAACAGGTTGGGTGTAACCCAGATAGTGGTGTTCACTAACAAGACCATTAAAGATTTTCTCAAAACGGGTTTTGCGAATGGGGACAAGCTTGATAGGCAAAAGGTCTGCCAGTGGACCTTGAATAGATGTTTGATCAACCTCTACACAACTTGGTTTCTTCCGATTTGCAAGAGGGTTGGGTGGCGTGAATTTTCGAGGCGGCAGCTTGATGAAGCCTTCTGAGTCCAAAATCAGAAGCAGGCTTCGACACACCATATCTTTAAGGACACCATTAGGCTGCCGCCAGTCCCAAGCCCTGCAGACTTCCTGCGAAATGAAACGTCGGCTTTTTCCAGGATGTGCATCTATAATTTCGTTGATATTCTTGATGTCCTGTTTGCTGACAGATCTCCTGCGGTATGTTAT
>JASJGV010000595.1:0-2791 GCA_033791325.1 Desulfobacterales bacterium
TTTCAAAAAACACTTGCAATACTGACCCCAACAATACTACCATTTTTTCCGCAATAATTATCAGGTGAAAATAGAAAAAATGTCAGGTAAATGTCACAATGGCCATTGAATGCGAAGCCCCCATATCTCTATTAGGATATAGGGGCTTTTTGTTTGCCCAAAGAGGGTTAATGATGTAAGCGCCAAAAGAACCACATCTTTTCCCCGCCAGCGAGGCGTGTCATAATTGGGCAACCTTTTAAAACTTTGAGGGAGGATGCCCATGACCAAACGAATCAGCGAAGAGAATCAAACCAACCACCCGCGACGCTGGCAAGCGCATATAGATTCCTTGGGGGAGAGCGGGCTGAGCCGTGCTGAATATTGCAGACAACACAACTTATCCTACCACGCGCTGAACTATTGGCAAAGAAAGCTCTCCAGACCGAGCACTAAGAAGACAACGCTTGTTCCTGTAACCCTACCGACTGCATTGATGCGGAACGGTGGACAGCATAACCAGGCAGAGCTTCAAATTCTCCTGCCGGGAAAAATATCCGTATCTGTTGGCGACAACTTTTCACCTGTTACATTGGACAGGCTGCTGACTGTGCTGGAGAACCGGTGATGTTTTTTCCGGGATTTCCTGACCATGTTTACATCGCCACCGGCGCAACCGACATGCGCAAGTCAATCAATGGTCTGTCCATTATGGTTGCTGAGCAACTTGAGCTCAATCCGTTGTCCGGCCACCTGTTTTGTTTCTGCAACAGAAAGCGGGACATTATCAAGATCTTGTATTGGGACCGTAACGGCTTCTGCCTGTGGCATAAACGATTGGAAAAGGATCGGTTTCATTGGCCGGTAGATGAAGCCGATGTCATTGACATACAGGGCCGTGAATTGTCTTGGTTGCTGGATGGTTTGTACCTGGATCAGCGTGCCGCTCATAAGCAATTATTGTATGCATCCGTCGTGTAAAAAAACGCGGAAAAATTCAATATTATGTTTACAAAATCAGTATGTTGTGGTATGTTTTCTCTCATGAAAATCGATGCCGCCACATTGCCGGATACCCCTGGTGACCTCAAAGGAATCATTGTTGAACTGCATAGACAGATCGGTGATCTGCGTGACGCCTATGACAAGGAAACCGGCATCCTTCTGGAACAGATTCGTCACCTCCGTGCGCAACTGTTTGGCCGTAAAAGCGAAAAGATCCAGGGTGGCCCGCAAACATTGCCTCTATTCGACATGCCGGAGCCTGCTGAAGAAGAGGAGACTGAGGAAAAGGTTGACATCCCTGCCCACACCCGCGGGAAACGCGGTAGAAAGCCGTTGCCTGAAAACCTGCCCAGGATTGAACGTATCCATGACATTGATGATGCAGACAAAATATGCGCATGTGGCTGTGAATTAAGCAGGATCGGGGAAGAGGTCTCGGAACAACTGGATATCATCCCTGCAAAGATACAGGTAATCCGCCATATCCGGCCCAAATATGCCTGTCGGAACTGCGAAGGGGTGGAAGATGACGGCCCAACGGTCAAAATTGCTCCGGTTCCTCCGCGAATCATTCCCCGGTCCATCGCCACCTCCGGCCTCTTGGCCCATATTCTGACAGCGAAGTTTGTGGATCATACGCCATTTTACCGACAGGAAAAACAGCTTCAGCGTCTTGGCGTGGAAATTTCACGAACTTCCATGTGCAGTTGGGCGATGCAGGTGGCTTCGGCTTCCCAACCGCTTCTTAACCTGCTGATCGATGAGGTTTTGTCCGGGTTTCTGATCCAGGCCGATGAAACCACCCTGCAGGTATTGCTGGAACCGGGCCGGGACCCGACAACCAAATCATACATGTGGATATTCCGGCGTGGAGATCCGGACAGACCGGTTTTGATCTATCAGTATCATCCCACCCGAGGCGGTGATGTTGCAAAGGCATTCCTGTGCGACTTTGAAGGTTGTGTGCAAACGGACGGTTATTCGGGCTATAACTTTCTCGATTATGACGAAAAGATCCGCCACATCGGCTGCTGGGCCCATGCTCGGCGCAAGTTCATGGATGTGATAAAGGCCCAAGGCAAAAACCGCAAAATTGGCAGCGGGGACAAGGCTTTGAGTTACATCCGGAAATTGTATCGGATAGAAAAAGAAGCGCGTGAAAATGACCTTTCTCCGGATGAACTGTATCAAATTCGCCAAAAGGATTCCAAACCGATCCTGGATGACTTTAAGAAGTGGTTGCTAAAAAAATCAGCCCAGACTCCGCCCAAGGGACTTCTTGGCAAGGCGATTGCCTATACTCTGAATCAGTGGGACAGGCTTGTCGGGTATATCGAAGATGGTCGGTTACCCATTGATAACAACATGGCCGAAAACTCTATACGGCCTTTCGTGGTCGGACGTAAGAACTGGCTCTTTTCTGGAACACCCGAAGGGGCGGAGGCCAGTGCTCTCCTTTACAGTTTGATCGAAACGGCCAAAGCGAATAAGCTGGAGCCATATGCATATCTGCGCTACATCTTCGAGAAACTGCCAACCGCTGAAACGCTTCAAGATTATGAAGCCTTGCTGCCGTGGAATGTTGACCTAAAACAGATGGAGCTTGTACAGCTGGCGGAGTGCGGTTAATTGAGCGCTTACGATTTTGTGGACAACCGCCAGTACTGGGGGCACGCTTTTTCGCTCTTGCGCCGTGGCGAATCCTTTCTGATGGATCATGTGCCCATTGCCGGTCGTGTAATCCCTGGAAAGATGGTGCGTGAAGACCAGCCCGCATATCCACCGCGAGCCACACGCGAAGCCCTGG
>JASJGV010000596.1:0-6421 GCA_033791325.1 Desulfobacterales bacterium
GAAAATTGAGTTCATCACTCAATGAGCCAGTACCGATCTGCCGTTTTTTTTTGGCCTCTTCCAGAAGCTCTTTGAAAAACATTTCATCGGTCCTGGCAATATCGATATTCTCCCGTGCCAGTTCCGCGCTTAAAAAAGATAGGGAGACCGAGGACAACAGCAAACGCCTGGCGTCGTCCCTTGCCGAAATGGTCTGATATTTTGCATTTTGGGCCTGGCGAGTTCTGTATCGGCGTTCAAATCCATCGAACAGAAGCCAGGTAGTTGTGAGACTGGCCCGGTAATAGTCCTGGGGATCGTCGATGGTGGCGCCGGGATCAAACCTTCTGGCAGCAGAGAGGTTGTCCTGGTATTCATTGTCAGGCATCCAAATTCTGGATGCAGAGGCGTTGGCGTCCAGGCGGGGCCAATAGGCGGCGCGCGCCTGAGAAACTCTTTCCTTGGCCTGTTTGATGCGGATCTCTGTTGCTTGAATGGAAGGATTGTCAGCCATGGCAAAACGCTGGGCCGTTTTCAGATCAAGGACGGTAATCCTGCTCCAATCCGGGGGAGGAGCACTACTTTCCAATGCATAACTGCTCGCACTGGCGTGGCAAACGGGAATCTGAAACAGAACTATGACCAATATCAAGCAGCAGACCACTTTCCCTGTTTGGTTGGTATTCATGAAATTTTGTCTCCTATGTTTATTCGGCATCGAAAACCGGATCTTACATGCGGGGCAGCTTAGAAGCTATCTCAAAAAAGTTTTTTGACCCAATTTCTATGTTGGCCCCTTACTTCAGGTCCTCAGAATACTTCAGTATGCACCCCAAGGGCACTTCCTGCGGGGCGCCCGCGGGTTGAAGTTCAGGCCCGCCTTGAACTTGAACCAAAACCCTTTTTTTGAGATGGCTTCTAATCCGTACCGGGTTCTTCGGGTCCGGGGGCCGGCACCAAAAAAGGGTCTTCATGCCGGTTTCTGGCTGGTTCCACCGCCAGGCGCTCGGGCCAGATACCGTGCCTGAATCTGTAAAAGAGCAATCTGAAATCATTCAGAATCGTCAGCAGGCTTGGAACCAGGACAAGCGTTAAGACCGTGGCAAACAGGACACCGGACGCGAGTGACAATGCCATAGGGATGAGAAACTTGGCTTGAAGGTCCGTTTCGAGGATTAAGGGCATCAAACCGCCGATGGTGCTCAAGGAGGTGAGGACAATTGCACGGAATCGCCGTACACCCCCTTTTAGAACGGCTTCAAAATATGGCATTCCCTGGGCCAGGTTTTCGTTGATCCGTTCGATGAATACGATGGCGTCGTTTACCACGACACCGGTCAATGCGACCATTCCAAAGATACTCATCATAGAAAGGTCGTACCCCAGCACCAGGTGGCCGAAAACCGCCCCAATAATACCAAAGGGCACGGTAAACATGATTACAAAGGGTTGGGTGTAGGATCTGAACATGGTTGCAATGATGATGAAAATTCCTATCATGGCCAGCGGGAAGCCCACATATAGACTGCCGAAAGATTCCCGCATTTTTTTCTGTTCTCCCTGTATGGCGATGCGTACTTCGGGATAACGGCCTTGAAGCTCGGTGAAAAAACCGGTCGAAAGCTCTGAAAGGATTTCGTTGGTATTGGCCTTGTTGGTATCAACGCCGGCACTCACGGCGATGCGGCGCATGCCGTTGGTACGTCTGATCGTTGAAAAACCCGGTGAAAAAGAGACGTCTGCAACGGAAAACAGGGGGATTTCAAGCCCGGTGCGTGTACGGATACGGATATTTTCAACATCTGCTAAACGGATTCTTTCGTCTGCCGTATAGCGGACCTTGACACGAATATTGTCCCTTCCTCTTTGAAGACGAAGCGCTTCATCACCGTAGTAACCGGCATAGACTTGCCGGGCCAGATCATCGACACTCAAGCCTAGTGTTCGCGCCTCAGGTTTGAGTTTGAGCCGCATTTCGCTTTTTCCTTTCGAGAAATCGGATCGAATCTGATAAACGCCATCGAATTGTCGCAGCTTGCCCATAATATCCTGGGAGGCCGCCAAAATGACGTCCATATCATATCCCTGGACCCAGATTTCGATGGGAGCACCGGGAGGGCCCATAGACATACCCTCGAAAGTCAGTGCCTTGACACCCGGTATGATGCCGATTTCATTTTCCCATGCCACCATCAGGTCTTTTGTGTGGACGCCCCGTTTTTCAGATTCAAGCAGAATGACTTGTACGGCTCCGAGGTTAGACCCCGACTTGGGTATTTCACCGAGGGTTTGACCCACCAGGGCCAGTCTTGACCGGATCATGGAATCGCCCGTTATCGTCTTGGTTTTTCCGGCCAGACGCAAGAGGGCAGCATCGATCTGCTTGACAGCTTGTCGGGTGGTAGCAGAGGGCGATCCTTCTGGAAATTCCACTGTTGCGGTGACAATAAAGCCGTCAATTTCAGGCATCATCAGAAATTTGATGATGCCGCTGTTTACGAGACCGATGGTGATAAAGAGGATGCTGATGGCCACGCAGAGGGATACATAACGCCAGTACAAGGCCTTGCTTAAAAACGGCATGTAAACTTTATTGACAAGCCATTCCATACCCGAACGCGTGATTCGGTGAAAGGTTTCAAGCCTGCGCGTTAGGGGATTCATCAGCCGTCCATTGGCATTCAAATCGGGCAGATCGCCCAGGTGTGCGGGCAGAAGAATCAGGCATTCCACCAGGGAAACTGCCAGGCAGGCAATAACTACCACGGGTAGAATGGCGATGAATTTCCCCATAATCCCGCCCACGAATGCCAGAGGGATGAAAGCCACGATGCTGGTGATAACAGCGGCAATTACAGGAAGACCTACTTCAACGACACCATCTACAGCTGCTTTTACAGGTGGTTTTCCGCGCTTACGGTGAACATAAATAGCTTCACCCACGACAATGGCGTCATCGACGACGATACCGAGCACCATAATGAGACCGAAGAGGGAGATAAGATTGATGGTTCCGCCCACAGCCCATAAAATTGCCAAAGCGCCTGAAATCGATACCGGGATTCCCAGTCCTGCCCAAAAGGATAACCGTGCGTTTAAAAAAATCCACAATAGCAGAAAGACCACCATCAAACCGATCAGACCGTTTTTTACCAGGAGATTGATTCTGGCTCTTAAGATTTCAGTGTTGTCATAAAGTGTATCAAGATGAATGCCATGGGGGAGTTGCTGCTTCTTCTGCTTGATAAAAGTTTCCACAGAACCTGAAATAGCAAGGGCATCCTCTTCTTTGGTTTTGTTGACGACCAAGAGCACCGATGGCTCTCCATTGACAATGGCCTGAATCGGATCTTCTGTAAATCCATCCTGTATCGTTGCAATGCGGTCAAGGGTGATGATATTACCGGACGGATCTGCCAGTACCACGATTTCGGCCAACTCCTTACCGGTGTATTTTCTGCCCACTGTTCTGATACGGATTTCTTCACCGGTGGTTCGTATGGTACCGCCGGCCAGGTTGAGATTACTGCGGCGGATGGCATTAGAAACTGCTGAAAATGTGAGACCGTATTCACGGAGGCGTTCTTCGGAAACCTCCACGGCGATTTCATATTCCCGGGATCCAAAAATGTCGATTTGGGACACACTGTCCAATTCCTGCAATTCATCTTTGATTCGTTCAGCATACTCCTTGATACGACGCTCCGACATGGCACCCGAGAGGTACAGCAGTACCACGGGATCTTTTAATAAAAGTTCCGTGATAATCGGCTTTTCCGCATCAACAGGAAATGTTGAAATGGCATCGATGTCGGTCCTGACCCGATCCAGAACTTTGTCCACGTCATAGTCTTCGCGGATTTCGATAAGGGCTGTGCCGGAATTTTCACTCGAATAGGTCGTGTAGAGCTTGATACCCTCAATACCCTCAATGGCCTCTTCCAGTTTTCGGGAGATGCCTTCCTCAATTTCTTCGGGATCGGCCCCTGGAAAGGGCACGGTTATGGTGACCATATCGAGCGAAAATTCAGGAAAATTTTCCCGGACCATGGATTTGAGGGCAAAACCGCCGGTAATAAAGATGAGCAGGAGGACAATGTTTGCGAAAACAATATTTTTTACAAATGCTGCCAGGACGCGTTTCATGCGAAGATCCCTTATCGTGATGGAATTAGGATTTGTTGCGAACGAATCTGTTCAAAATTATGCCTTTTAAGAGTTCAGTCAGTAAGGGTTACGCCGGGTAAGGGTTTTATCGTCACCGCCAACAATGCATTTTCCAGGGGATCGCTTAACCTTGTGGTGACGACTGTCTGACCGGGTGTCAACCCTTCGGAAACAAATACATTCTCTCCCTCAGTGTATATGACCGTCACCGGTACTGTTTTCAGGCGGCTTTCGTCAGTCGCCAGGTAAACCATATTTTCGAAGCTTACAGACCAAGGGGGTAAACGAACGACATTTTGTAATATTTTGCCTGGTATATCGACCATGCAAAACATGCCTTCTACCAGTGGAAATGGGCTGAGTTCATCCATCTGTGTGTTTTCAGCATCGATCCGTATGGCAACTGTCAGCGTCCGCGTCTGCGGATTGAACTGGACGACTCTGTCCAGGACGCCCGTCCGGTGATCGGTTTCGGGATTTTCCGTCCAGCGAAGCCTGCATTTGACGGGCGTCAGTTTGGAAAACCAGGTGGCATTATTTTCTGATGGGTTGTGGTCAAACAGAAGCCATTGGCGGGCATCCTCGGCAGCCAGAGAAACCTGAATTTCTAAAAGCGTGTCATCCGCCAAGGTTACAAGGGCTTGTCCGGGAGTCACAAACTGGCCTGTCTCGATAGAGGCCATTTTTATTCGTCCGGTAAATGGTGATGTTACCCGGCACCGGTGCAGGTTTACTTCCGCTATGGCATATCTGGCTTTTGCGGCTTCTATACCGCTGTTGACCTCCTGGATTTGAAGTGGGTAAAGAGCCAATGCCCGGGCCATCTGGTCGGTCTGGTCCACAGCTGCGTTGTAGGTCTGTTCGGTTCTGTCCACACCTGAGCGGGTTCCAACTTCGTTGACCTCGTACAGTTGTTGTATACGCTTGAATTCCAATTCGGCCAATTCCTGGTTGCGCTTGATGGTTTTCTGTCTTTCCCGATCCAGGGCAAATTGCTTTTCCAATCTCAAAACAGAGTTTTTCAATTGCTGAAGGGAAGCGTTCGCCTCCTGTAGTGTGGCAGCGTAAATTCTGGAATCGATTTCAAAAAGTGTGGCGCCCCGAGGTATGATCTCACCTGATTCAAGGCGGGGATGGACATTTACGACACGGCCGGATATTTCCGGAGAGATGGTAACGGTGTTGAGCGTCTTGATTTCGCCGTATCCGCTCAAGAAGACCCTGACATCTTCTGTTTTGACAATGGTGCCTTGGACCTGCAGGGCATGCTCCGTCCGCTTGGCCTCCGCTGGTGGTTTTTTGAGGGCTGACAGCTTGTTCATGATCAGTAGTCCGAACAGTAGGATGATCAGGCAGAGGATGACCCGGGTGACGATTTGTTTTGTCCGAACCGGTGCTTTTTTAGATTGTTTAGATTCCATTTATTTTCACTCCGACAGGTACTGTTTTGTTTTAATCAACGCAAAAGAATCGGGTTAGGGTTTATTTTCCAAAGCGGCCTGAACCTTTTCCAGCACATCGCACCACTTGAGTGTTGTTTCATGGCCCAATTTCTCGACCAGATCCACAAACCTGAGAAGTATGGCTTCTTCGATGGTCTGTATATCTGTTTTGAATGAGGGGGCGACCCAAACCATCACTTTCCGGCGATCTTCCTGGCTGTGCTCTCTCATCAGAATGCCTTTTTCCACCAGACGTCCAACCATGGCCGAGGAAGAGGGTGGAGACACACCCATCTGTTTTGAAAGTGCGGTCATGGATATTTTTTCGCTGTTGTAGACAGTCAAGACAGTCTGAAATTGTGAAAGAGACAGTTCTTTCAGCGCCCGTTTGTTGTTCCCGGACCCGAAATGGAGATGCTGCAACGGGATGATTCGATCCCGGATGAGTTTCCCCGTTGTCATGATGTATCGGGCCAGTTGCCGTGCATCGTCATGTTTCATAAGATATTGTTTCCACCAAACCTGAACCGCAACGCAAAACATTTTTATAGGTTCTGCCGTTCGGCAGCGCTTCGCATGCTGTGAGGCGTCTTCGGTCGTTCATAAAATATTTGGAAATAGATAAATTTAGACTATAAAATAATTAGTTTATCTAAGTATAATGTTGAATATATTTTGTCAAGTCTGTCGTGACAGGATTTCAATTCAGTTTGGAAATTTTCCCACACGAAGGCGAAGACGGGTATTTTATACCGCTTGTCATAATAATATTCCGAAAATAGGATGGCGGCATAAGGGTTTGTAGCAGAAAAACGGTCCTCAACCGGAACGCT
>JASJGV010000597.1:0-5329 GCA_033791325.1 Desulfobacterales bacterium
ATATTCCAGCGATCGGGATGTATCTCGCTGACTCCGTCCACTTCGTCCAGCAGTAGCTGCCAGAAGCTTTCCGGGTTGTCTGCGCCGCCGGGAAGCCGGCAGGCCTGGCCAATGATGGCAATAGGAAAAGTGGGCCTGACAGGCCGTGGGTCGTTAGCTGCATCCATGTGTCTTCCTGATCTGTATTGCTGCTCTGCTTGCTTTTCTGGTGTAGTAAATACCCCGGTGCGGCGCCTGGCGGCCCACGCCGGAAGTCTTGTTTATATTCAAACGGGGGGTTGCGTGTATTCCCGACTTTATTTAAGCGACATTGTCATCACCTGGGTCCAGTGATAATTTTGAGCGGGCAGTATAACAACTGGAAGCGTATATTCCTGTAAAACATAATCATGTCAACGGCGCTGATAGAAGAAAACCTGCTACGCAGGCAAGCGTGGAAGTACTGGCTTGTCATGGCGGCATGGCCGGTATTTTTGATCCTGCTGCCACTGGTTTACGAGAAGAATCTGTTCGCAGCAACAATTTTTATTGTCTTTCCCGGCACCTGGCTGTTTACCTGGCTGGCACTTCTTATGCACGAATCCTGGCACAAATATGTGCCGGGCCTGCCTAACCGGGGCATATTTCATGTCTTTGGCTGGATGCTGCTGATGGACCCGCAGGTCTACCATTTGGCACACATTTCTCATCACAAGCATGCCAACTCGTATAGTGACATTGAGTTTTATCCATTTGGCCGGATTCACAACCGGAATATCCGGCGACTTTATCATCTGTTGCAGATTTTTCTCGGTGGAATTTTCACCCAGCCAATGATGAACCTTGGTGTTATGCGCCACCCGCAATTCAGCTCACTGAAAGGGCTGGCATCTGTATTTATCCAGCTAAGCTTCATTGTATCAACCGGATCTCTTGCTATCGCGATTTCCAGCATAAATCCAGTGGAACTTGTCATGCTATATGTGCTCGTCTACTGGTCAGGCGCACTGCTTATTCACCATAATCAACTCGTGCAACACGGGGACCTGATTGTTAACGGAGACTATGAGCAGCGTAACAGGGCAACCCGAAATCTGAACCCAAGCGGATTGATGGCGCATATTTTCCTTTTTTTGACCCACAATGACGCGCTCGAACATGTACTGCATCACACCCGACCGGGTTTATACAATCGGCCGTTTCCCGGCAAGTTTCCTCTGCCTGACAAACCGGTTTATATCAACGCAGCCGATTATCCCCGGGTGTTATACCAGATGCTGGTCGATGTTGAGCCTGAAGTTCAGGCTGCAGACTGAACCACCGCACTGAGTCGCCCCGTGTCCATAGCTGCAACCGTAGTGTGATTTCCGCTTTTATATATGTCCCAGGGCGTCGACGATGCCTCGCTGGTTGGCACGCCATACCGGGGAGAGGGTTGCGATGACAGACAGGGACATGAAAACCACGGCTGCCAGCATGAGATAGGATGGCACCAGGTAGACTTCCAGGGGATTGCGTGCAGTGAATATGGGCGGTACCCAGCTGAGTCCTGATTCACCTATTCCCCACCAGATTAACAGTGTCAGTACCAGGCCCGCAGTCACGCCGATCAACGCCAGCAGGCCACTTTCGATGAGGAACAGCCGCAGGATTTGAGTACGGTTGGCGCCCAGTGCCCGCAGTGTGCCTATTTCCCTTGTGCGTTCCAGTACAGCCATGCTGACAGTATTAACGACACTCATCGCCGAAATCAGAAAGACAATCACGAAAATAAAGGCAAACAGGATATCAAACATGTTTTTGAGCTTGTTGTAAAAGATGGATAATTCGTCCCAACTGCGTATATCTACATCAAGTTTGGCTGTTACACAGGCCTGTTGCAGACGTCTGATGAAATTTTGGGTATCCGTGTCTTCGTCGAGCAGGATGTTGACTCTTTCTACGGACCGGGTGTCATACAGTGACTGGGCAAATGACAGGGGCACGACCAGAAGTTTATCGTCGAGGGTCTCGGGCGCACCACGGAACACCTGCGCTACCTTGAAATCCAGGGCATTCACATAGCCATCAACCGTTGGAGCTGTGACCATGCCATCTGACTCCAGTGTCAGGTTCAGTGCCCTGGAAAGGCCCTCACTCAGTGCTATTTCATAAATATTGCTATCCAGTAAACGCCTGCCATCATAGTTTTTCGCACTTACAACACCCCGGGCCCGCTCGCGCATTGCATTGTAGGCACTGAACAGGCGGCCCTCTGCAATAAAGATAGTGGAAACCTCGCCATTGCTGACCAGTCCATTGATGCGCAATTGACGTCCGACGACGGCTATCCCGGACAGTTTATCGAGTTGCTGCTGCAAGCTGGACTGGATGGTCTCATCGAGTAGATAGTTGACCGGATCAATACGGCCCTGATCAAGAAATCCTTTTTTGACTACAGTGACATGGCCGTTGCCCCCGCCATAAATGAAAGACTCGCGCAGATTTTCGAATATATAGGCAGTAAAGCCACCAAAAATATTCACCGCAGTAAAGCCTATGCAGATGGCAAAGATGCTGAACAGGGAGCGGCGCCAGTTTTTGCGCAGGTTTCTTGCAGCTATCTCAATCCACATGAATGTTTATCCTGTCATGCATTCCGGTTTTAGATCTGAAGTTATCTGTCCATCTTCGAGCAGCAGGCGTCTCTCAACCCTGCTTAGCAAGCGCTCATCGTGGGAGGCGAAGATAAAGCTGGTGCGGGTTTCACGATTCAATTGCTGCATGAGATCCAGTATTTGCATGGCAGTGACAGAATCCAGGTTGGCGGTGGGTTCGTCGGCAATTACCAGGGAGGGGCGGGTTACCAGGGCGCGTGCCAGGGCAACGCGTTGTTGTTGTCCACCGGAGAGTTTATCCGGGCGATGGTCGGCCTGTGCCGAGAGGCCAACCTGCTCCAGCAGTTCGCGAGCTCTTTGGCGGGCGATGTCAGACGATACATTCTGTATATGTAGCGGCAAGCTGACATTTTCCAGCGCCGATAGCACAGGTATCAGGTTAAAAGTCTGAAAGACAAAGCCAATGGTATGGTTTCTCAGTCGGCTGCTCTGATAATCGTTGAGCTGTGCTGTCGGCTGTCCCTGAAAGAACAGTTTTCCCCGGGAAGGTTCATCCAGTAAACCCATCAGGTTGCACAGGGTAGTCTTGCCAGAGCCGGATGGTCCGCCGATAGCCAGCATTTCGCCTGCATGAATATGCAGGTTGATACCCTTTAATACGGGTACCAGGGTCTGACCCATGCGGTAGTGTTTATAGATGTCTTCGAGTTCAAGCAGTGGCATAAACGGGCCGGTAAAATATGCATTTGTGCAGGCGGGCAGTGTACCCTTTTAGATCAGGAAGGGATAGAAATCCGGGGATTCGTGAAGTCATGGGTTGATGGAAGCTAATGCAAGTGGTATTTGCTGATTGTTGTTCCCAATGGTATTACTGACACAGTACGATGATTGTGCCGGACACCCCGGCAAAGCATCGCAGGATGATGTATCGCCTGTTGCGAAAATCGGTTGCCGTGTACGTCAAAATGACAAAAACTGACCATTATGCTGTCCGTTGTTTTTCCACAGTGGATCTTGTTCCCCGGGATGGCTGGCTCCACTCCGGTCTTGCCACTGACGATATTTTTTTTCGGCTGGATTTCCTGCAGGTGGTTGAAGCGACCCTGGGCCGTGAGACACCGATGGAATATTTTATCGTTTACGATGGTGATTTAGCCCCGGTTGCGAAGGGCGTTCTGACGCAAATCAATGTTGATGCATTATCCCTCGCGCCAGTGTTGGTTAGGCGCATCGTTGTAGCGGTCCGCCGCCTGTTTCCACGGTTTCTCAGGTACCAGGCGCTGGCCTGTGGATTTCCGTTTTGGGGTGCAAGCAGTCCCTTGCGCCTGTCTGACGACGTGGATTTCAAGCGCCTCGCCATCGCTATGGGCAAAGAGTTTAACTGTCGCGCACGCGTCACGGGGTCATCCGTTATCCTCATCCATGATTTTACCGCGTTCGAATGCAAGGAGCTTGCTGCCCAACTTTGCAACACAGGCTACCTGCAGGCATCCAGTCTGCCGGATCAGATATTCCCGGCGACATTCGACTCCTTGCAGTCCTGGCTTGCGCATATGCATCCACAATACCGGCAACGGTGGGGACAGGTCATGGAACGATTTTCATCGTCGGGCCTGCAAATGCGGCATACAGACGGTAATGCACCGATTTCGGAATTATTCAATTCTGATGTTCACCATCAACATGTCACGATTTCAAAAGACTGGGAGGCCCACTTTGTAGACCTGCCTGTCGATTTTTTCATGAAGCTTTCCGAATGCTGCCCGGACGCGGTTCGATGGAGCTTTTCATTGGACGGTGACAAGGTGGTGGGCTTTGTGTTTGGAATCATGAACCAGGGCCGGTACTACAATATGTACCTTGGTCATATCCCTGCCTACAACGAGAGCTCGGAACTCTAACCTTATCCTTCAGGACGCAGGCGCAGCCCTGTCGGAAAATGCCAGTGAGATTCGTCTCGGCACTGAAGTTCGCAGTGGCAGGAAAATCGTGGATTTCAAGGCGGACCTGGGCTGTACAAGACGGCCGCGCTATTTTTTCATATCCTCCCGGAGTGCCATGTTACGGTTCCTGATGCGGCTCTTTTCCAGGAGACTGTTTCCGCCATCCTATGAACCGCAAAAACGCGACGTGTTTACTTCTCCACCTGGTTCCGGACGCCGCCCTGAATGAACAAGCTGCTCCTGGCCCTGACACACCCCTGTGACAAAATCCCGGCTGCCTGAATAATGAGCGGCAGCGATAAATACGGGAAATATGTCATCTATCTGAAGGTCTGGATGGGATGTTCCCTGGATGTCTGGCTGAAGATCCTGTGGGAAAGTAAATTCAGAATCGGGCTGACCAGGATTCATGCTTGTATATTCATCACGCTGAGTGCTGTGGCGATACTTTTGCTTTCATGGATAGAGAATCTGGTTTACCACCGCCGGATAGTCAATACTAGGATCGAACTGGCGCCTGTGTTTATCATTGGCCACTGGCGCACAGGAACTACTTTATTGCACGAATTACTGGCGATGGATTCACAATTTTCTTACGCGGACACCTACCAGTGTTTTAGTCCGAATACGTTTTTGTTTCCCGGGCCGATCCTCAGAACACTGCTGGGTTGGTGCCTGCCGAAAACCCGGCCGATGGATTCGATGCCGATGGACATCAGCAAGCCGCAGGAGGATGAATTCGCCTTGTGTATCATGGGCGCACCATCACCCTATCGCGGCATTATCTTTCCGAAGTTGCTAAAAGAATAC
>JASJGV010000598.1:0-11290 GCA_033791325.1 Desulfobacterales bacterium
GCCCCGGCGGCGATGATCTGCCCGTGGGCGATATTCAGCACGCGGCTCGACTTGTAGATCAACACAAACCCCAGCGCCGAAAGCGCATAGATCGACCCCACCACGATACCACTCACCACCAGTTGGAAAAAATAACTCATACAACCCCTTCCATTGTATAAAACACCATTTCGGCCTCCACGGTGGTGGTCTGGCCATCCTGATACTGAAATGAAGCCTCGACCTTCTTGGTGCTGACGCTCACATCGTAAAGAGTGTCGTACAGGTCCTTATATTTTTCCATGACAAACTTCCTGCGCAATTTGCCTGTTTTTGTCAGTTCGCCGTCGTCCATGTCCAGCAGTTTATACAGCACGGCAAATCGTTTTATTTTAAAGTGATCTTTTTCTGCACGTGCGTTGATATCGGTTACCGCTTCCTTGAGCAGCTCCACGACTTCTGGTTTGCCTGAAAGATCCATGTAGGTAGTGAAGGATATGCCTCGATCCTCAGCCCATTTCCCCACCACGATGGGATCTATATTGAGCAGGGTAGACACGAATTCCCGTTTGTCACCAAAAATGATCGCCTCTTTGATGTAGGGGCTGAATTTGAGTTTGTTCTCCAGAAACATGGGACTGAACATCTGGCCCTGGCTGTTGTGCATGACGTCCGCCACCCGGTCGATAACCACCAGATGGCCGTTTTCATCCAGATAACCGGCATCACCCGAGTGAAGCCAACCGTCTTCCAGAAGTTCTTCGGTCTTTTCTGGCAGCTTGAAATAACCGGAACAAACTGAAGGCGAGCGTGACATGATCTCCCCCTCTTCACTGATTTTACATTCGGTCTCCGGCAGGGGTTTACCCACCGTGTCCGGGCGGACATCGCCATCCCTGTGCATATAGGCAATACCGACAATTTCGGTCTGGCCGTAAATCTGTTTCAAATTGACGCCGATGGCCTGGTAAAAGGTGAACAGCTCGGGACCCAGCGCCGCACCTCCGGTGTAGGCCCTGCGCAGTCTTCTCAGACCGATCTGGTTGATCAACGGATCCGTCACCAGGGTCTTTCCCAGCCAGGCCATGATACGCAGGGATAGCGGCATTTTTTCCCCGCTCATCCGGTATTGGGCCGCTTTTTCCCCGATCTTGATAAACTTGTTGTAGGCCAGACGGTTCAGCCAGTAGGATTCGTCTATTTTCAGCCAGATCTGCGAGCGGATGGTTTCGTATATCCTGGGCGCACCAAACATGAAATGGGGTCCGACCTCCTTGAGGTCCTCCATACTGGTTTCCACCGATTCCGGAAAGTTGATGGTGATGCCGGTGGCCATGGCCACACCAAAAGAGTTCATTTGCTCACCGATCCAGGCAAAGGGCAGAAAAGAGACATATTCGTCGGTATCTTCCAGGCGATCAACCTTGGAAATCTGAATCCCCATATTGATGTAATTTCTGTGGGTCATCATAGACGCCTTGGGCAGTCCGGTGGTACCCGATGTCAGACAGAAATGACATACGTCTTCCGGGTTCCCCTGATCGATCATGGCCTCATATTTTTCGGGCTCCTGAGCGTGAATTTCGGCACCCATTTCATAGAGATCTTCTATGAGAAGAAACCAGTCATCGGAGCGATAGCTGCGCATGCCGCGGGGATCTTCGTAGATGACTTTTCGCACCTGGGGGATACGCTCGCGGATATCAACCAGTTTATCCACCTGTTCCTGGTCATCGCAGAACACGGCTGTAACTTCCATATAGTTAATCAGATCGGCTATTTCATCGGGTAGTGTGGTTTGATATATCCCGGCCGAAACCGCGCCCAGAGACTGGGCACCGATGGCCATAAACAACATTTCCGGGATGTTGTCCCCTATCAGGGCTAATTTATCGCCTCTCTTGACACCCACTTTTTCCAGCCCCAGGGCAATTTTCCTTACGTAATCGTAATAGTCGTTCCAGGTGTAGCTATTCCAGTATCCGAAATCCTTCTCGCGCAGGGCGACTTTTGACCCGGTCTCTTTGACCCGCCAGCGTAGTAGCTGGGGAATAGTGAGTTCTAATAACTGTTTATTGTCTTTCATACCGGTCTAATCTTCTCCAATGTAGGCTTCGATAACCTTGGGAATTTTTACCACTTCTTCGGGTGTTCCAGAGCCGATCAGCTCGCCAAAATCGAGCACATAGATACGGTCCGATATGTCCATGACCACACCCAGATCGTGCTCCACCAAAATAACTGTGGCGTTTCGCTCCTTCTGTATGTCGATGATGAACCGCACCATATCCTCTTTTTCTTCGATATTCATACCGGCCATGGGTTCGTCAAGCAGAAGCAACTCCGGGGCCAGAGTAAGGGCACGAGCGACTTCGACCCGCTTTTGGATCCCGTAACTGAGGTTCCCCACCGTGTGCTTTCGATAAGGCTCCAGTTCCATAAAATCGATAACCTCTTCCACATACTGCCGGTTCTTTGACTCTTCCCTGGAAGCTTTTCCGTAAAAAACCATGGCCTGCAAAAGGTTGTATTTCAGGTTTTGATGTCTTGCCAGCATCAGGTTGTCCAGCACCGTCATACCACTGAACAATTCGAGGTTTTGAAAAGCGCGGGCAATGCCCATGCTTGAAACCTGATGAGGACTGGCCTTTGATAAACTCTTCTCCCGGTATTGAATGTCGCCTGATGTGGGGTGATAAAACCCTGAAATACAATTGAGCAGACTGGTTTTTCCGGCACCATTGGGTCCGATAATGGAGGTGATCAGGCCAGGTTCGATATCCATGCTCACATTGGAAAGAGCTGCCAGTCCACCAAAGGTGAGTGTAACGTCCTCAATTCTTAATTTGGCCATAGTTCAAAGTTTTTAAACAGGTAAGGGTTGGTATTGAAATAAAAAAAGATCCGAATCAAGCGTAACAGGTGCACTCTGTTTCAGATCCTTTTCTGTGACCGTCAATCTGCCTTCATGTTTATAATATGAATGCAATTCATTACATAACATGGACTTATATTCGATACCGGGTATGAGGTCAAGAAAATATCTATCATTTGCCGAAGAAACCCGGCTACCCGACCATCGTTCTTAGAATGGACCGGCACCCGGGTCTGTCCATGACACAATTGTGACTACTTTATAGCTATGCTCTAAGTTTTGTCAAACAAAAATAAAATCGCTACGCACTTTAAAAAATGACTACTTTTTTTACATAATCAACGATTTCTTCAGGGTCATCCATAAAGTGCAGGATCTCCATGTCCTGGGGCGACACCAGTTTATCAGCCAGGAGACGGTTTTCGATCCATTCTTTCATACCGCCCCAGTGGTGGCTGTCCACCAGTATGACGGGAAGGGGTCTGATTCTATGGGTTTGAACCAGGGTCAGGACTTCGAACAATTCATCGAGGGTTCCGAAGCCCCCGGGCATGGCAATGAAGGCGGTGGCGTATTTAATGAACATGACCTTTCGAATAAAAAAGTATTTGAACTCCAGACTCACATTGGCGTATTCGTTCGGTTTCTGCTCAAAGGGAAGGTGGATGTTAAGACCTGCCGATACACCGCCGGCTGCCGCCGCTCCCTTATTTGCTGCTTCCATGACACCGCCGCCGCCGCCTGTAATAACAGCAAACTTGTTTTCCGCGAAGAGTCGAGCGATTTCTTCTGTTTTACGATAAACAGGATCCTCAGGGGGAATTCTGGCAGACCCAAAGATACTTACCGCCGGCCCCAGGTCATGCAGAGCTTCAACACCATCTACAAATTCTCCCAGACTCTTGAAAAGACGCCACGATTCGCCCAGTTTAAAATCATCGATAACAAATTGCTTTTCCATTGGTTATTACCTATTTTAGCTGTTTAGGTGTTCAGGCTGTAGGCTGTTAGGTTGCAGATAGCTATTAGCTTTCAGCTACCCGTCAAGGCGCTTACTGCTTATAGCTGACCCTAAAACCTAACACCTAAAACTTAAAACGGTCTGTTTCCCGGCGACCGCCGGATAGTCTAAATCTTTCACCCCTTACCGTTGTAACCGATAATCACCTTGCCTTGATCTAAGATCACCGGTACCTTGCGGTCACCCTTGGAACATGTCAACATCCGTTCCATTTGAGTCTTGTCCGACAGCACGTTATGATACTCAACATTTCGACCTTGCTTTTTAAAAGCCTCCCGGGCTTCGGTGGTATAGGGTCAAGTGTCTTTTCCAAATATAACGACTTTTTCGGGCATGGGGCCTCCCTCCTGGACAAAAGGTGTGAATATACTGTAAACTCAGATAATTATCATTGATATTATTTTATTAACAGCAAATCCAATGAATGTCAACGATTGCGGATTGACAATTGCCCGGTGAATTGATTAAATCGGGCGCCAATTAAGTAGGCTATAGACTGTAGGCTATTAGACTGTTAGGCTGTATACTGTCAACGGCCTACAGCCTATTTACCTACAGCCTATCAGCCTGAGGATATTATGAAAAATACCGGACAGGCATTTTCAAAAGATGTTACAGTGGTCAACGATCTGGGACTGCATGCAAGATCCGCTGCGAAAATTGCCGAACTTGCCAAGGACGCAAGCTCAAAGGTCTGGGTACAGAAAAATAATGAGAGGGTGGATGCCAGGAGTATTCTGGACATCCTGACCCTGGCGTGTGAAAAAGGGTCAAGGCTGACCATCGTAATTAAGGACAAATCGGACATGACGACCCTGAATCGTATCGTCGAACTCGTAAATAATGGGTTTGGAGAATAAAACCGGATGGCTGAGAACACGGAACAAAGAGAGCTTGTATTAACCGGGATCAGCACGTCCCCCGGGATATGCATTGGTAAGGCCTATCTGGTGGATAAAGAAGGCGTCGATGTCATCAAGCGATACCAAATCCTGAAATCCGGGCTTCAGAATGAAAAAAACCGTTTTAAAAAAGCGGTCAAACAGGCCAAATCCGAACTCAATGACGTTATCTCAAATACATCCGAAGGTCTGCGCCAGCACACTGACATTCTCAAATCCCATATGGTGCTGCTGGAAGACAAAATGCTCTTTGATCGGACCCTCGACACCATCGCCCATGATATGGTAAATGCGGAATGGGCTCTCAAGAAAGTTGTATCCAAAGTCAGGGACATGTTCCAGGACATTTCCGACCCGTATCTGAAAGACAGGGCAACCGATGTTGTACATGTATCGGAAAGGATCATGACACACCTGGCGGGGGGCAACTCGGTCAACATCGCCGATATCGACAAGCGGGTCATCCTTGTAGCGCACGACCTGTCCCCTGCCCAGACCAGCCAGATCAATCTCGAACGTATCAAAGGATTCATAACGGTTCGAGGAGGCATTACCTCTCACACCAGCATCATTGCCAGGACCCTGGGAATTCCCACCGTTCAGGGGGTTGCAAACGCAACGACCCGAATACACACGGATGATATCATCATCGTGGACGGCTCGGTGGGCAGTGTTGTTATCAACCCTTCCGAGAAAACCCTGTTTGCATACGAAGAACGCCAGGAGCAATTTGAGCTTTTTCGAGCCAGTATTGCAAGGACCAGCCATCGGCCCGCTGAAACCTTAGATGGGCTCCGAATCCGGGTGATGGGCAACATCGAACAACCCGAACAGGTTGTCTCGGTTATGGATAACGGCGGTGAAGGTATTGGATTATACCGCACCGAGTTTCAATACCTTGCACGCTCAGGGTTTCCGGATGAAAATGAGCTTTTCGATAAGTACCGGAGTGTGGTGGAGGTCATGCCCAGGGCACCTGTGACCATCCGGACTCTCGACATTAATGGTGACAAGGCCGTCCACAACTCAACCCGGATGGAATCCAATCCCGTATTGGGGCTGCGGGCTATCCGCTATTGCCTGCAACGTCCGGAGATCTTCCAAACTCAATTGAGAGCCATCTTGCGGGCCTCAGCCTTTGGGGATGTCAGAATCCTCTTTCCCATGATATCCACCTATGACGAACTCATGGCATCCAAAAAAATGTTGGATCAGGCAATGCAGACCCTGGACAAGTCGGGGGTTGATTTTAACCGTGATATCCCGGTAGGCGTGATGATCGAAGTGCCGTCTCTGGCGATCATGGCGGACATGATCACCCCTGAAGTCGATTTCTTCAGCATCGGCACCAACGATCTCATCCAGTATTCCATGGCGGTGGACAGGGCCAACAAGGAGGTTGCATATCTGTACAACCCGCTTCACCCTGCTATTTTGCGGTTGCTGAAATTCGTATCCGATGCCGCCAAGGATCACAATGTCCAACTCTTCATGTGTGGCGAGATGGCCGGAGATCCATTCAACCTCCCCATTCTGATGGCTTTGGGTATGGACGAGTTGAGCATGAACCCCCAGGCCATACCCATGGCCAAGAACGTCATACGATCCCTCTCTGCCGAAGAAACGCGACCTTTTTTAGAGAAGGTTCTCATGCAAACCACCGCCGGAGACGTTGAAAATATCGTCCGTGACACATACGGAGAAATCATAAGCAAAGCAACATCGCCGAAATAACGATAAGCAATAAGCGGGAAACAGACCGTTTTAAGTTTTAAGTGTTAGGTTTTAGGTTAAACCGTCAGCTATTAACAACAATCAATTACGCGTGTAACGCTAATTACGCCCGAAGGGCTAATTACCACCAATGACCGCCGAAGGCGATATGACGCGCGAAGCGTAAATGACGCCTGAAAGGCAAATGACAGCCGAAGGCTAATAATGAACCAAGATCGCATCAAGAAAGTTGCAGAAAACCGAAAAGCACGACATGACTTTCATATTGAAGACACCTATGAGGCAGGGATAGTACTGCTCGGAACTGAAGTCAAATCGCTCAGAACCGGCCGGGCCAATCTGAAAGACTCTTACGCCAAGGTTACCAATGGCGAGGTGTTTGCGCACCAGATTCACATCGGCGCCTACCCCTTTGCCTACTTCGACAATCATAACCCCTTGCGAGTGAGAAAACTTCTCTTGAAAAGGCATGAAATCAAACGCATCTACGCAAAAGCCAACGAAAAAGGATATTCCCTGATACCCTTGAGCATCTATTTCAAGGGGGGCAAGGCCAAGATGACTCTGGCCCTGGCAAAAGGCAAACGCAAGTACGACAAACGGCAAACCATCCGAAGCCGCGATGAAAAACGGGATCTGGACCGCCAGAGAAAAGAATACAAATAAAATTGCTTTGCGATTTTATACCGCTTGTCATAATCATGGAACTTGAAAAGCAGATGGAGCACCACCATGACACCCAAAAAAACAACGGGCATATCTGCAAACCGGGATCGAATTGTCGCCGAAGCCCGTCGTGACCAGGCACGTCGGGAAAAAGGTTACCGGGAACGGGCACTCAAGATGTTCCCCTGGATCTGCGGTCGCTGTGGCCGTGAATTTTCAGGACAGCGCGTCCGAGAACTGACCGTGCACCACAAGGATCACGACCACGATCACAACCCGCCGGACGGGAGCAACTGGGAACTGCTCTGCATCTACTGCCACGACAACGAGCACTCACGCGACCAGGTAGCGGAGTGGTACGAACAGGCCGATTCGGATGACAAGCAGACTCCGGTATCCGACCACAAGCCCTTTGCCGGTCTGGCCGATCTTTTGAAAAAATGATATTAATGAATAAAAAACCCGTAGTAGCCATCGTCGGAACATTTGATTCAAAAGGAGAAGAACATCTGTTCCTCAAGAATCGCATTGAAGATCTGGGACTCCAGACACTGACCGTCAATGTTGGAACCCAGAAACCCATTCCCTTCGAAGTATCCCATGACCTGTACACGGTGATGAAAAAAAATGGAACGCTGGATGACAGCGACAGGGACAAGGCCATTCAGGGCATGATCCATGAAGGCATACGGCTGATAACACACCTGTATAACGAGGGTAAAATCCATGCCATGATATCCGCCGGTGGTGGCAGTGGAACGCACCTCTGTTCCAGCATCATGCGCGAACTTCCTCTCGGGGTTCCAAAGGTGATGGTTTCAACTGTTGCCTCTCGGGATATGAAGCACACTGTCGGCACCAAAGACGTCACCATGATACACAGCGTAGTGGATCTGCTCGGGGTAAACAGCATTTCCGGAATTATTCTGGACAAGGCCGCGGCTGCCGTTTGCGGCATGACCCGTAGTCAATGGCAACCTGACACAGAGAAAAAACGAATTGCATTGTCCTTTTTTGGCTTCATCACAAAATCGGCGGAGGGAGTTAAAAAGGAATTGGAGCGTATGGATTATGAGGTGATTCCCTTTCATGCCAATGGTACCGGCGGGATGGCCATGGAGGAGCTGGCCTCGGAGGGATATTTTGATGGTATTCTTGACCTGGCAACCCATGAACTGGCCGATGCGTTAATGGACGGCTACTGCGGCGGCATCGGGCCGAGTCGTTTTGAGCCGTCCCCGGGGAAAAAAATTCCCCGGCTGGTCACGCCAGGCGGTCTTGACTGTGCCGTACTCGAGTTTACGCGTCAGCATATCCCCGAAAAATACAGGAACCGTAAGGTATTCTTTTATGACTTCAGATCCGCCATTCGTCTCACGATTGAAGAAAGCCGGGTCTTGGCAGAGCAGCTGTCTGACAAGCTGAACAAGGATGTATCCAATATTCGAGTCCTGGTCCCCACCCGGGGCTGGTCCGAAGCAGACAGGCAAGGCGGTCCTCTGTATGACCCTGAAATCAATGCATATCTGATCAAAATTTTTAAAGAAAAACTGGACAATCGTATTCAGTTTCAAGAGATCGATCTTCACATCAACGATCCTGATTTCGCTCAGATGGCGGCTAATGTCATGGATCAAATGGTCAAAGCCCGGAAATAAAATGCTTCTCAAACCCGATTGCATTCCCTGTATCTTGAACATGTCTTTGCACTATCTTCACAAACTGTCCCTTGGTGAGGAACAGGTCCATAAGATCTATGAAGACATTCTGACCCTGAAACCCCTCAGGGGGGAGAAATGGAATATCACCAGCCCGGAAGTCATCGAGCCGATCATGGAGAAAATTATGTCCGCTGTGGGTAGCATTGATCCCTTTGCGGCTGAAAAAGAAAAACAGAACCAGAAGATGCTGACCCTGTATCCCGAGCTGCAGGCAATGGTAAAAACAGCCGAGCATCCCTTGAGAACAGCAGCCCACCTGGCCAGTCTTGGAAATGCCATCGATATCATGCTGGTGGGTGGCGATGCAGACATTCAGAAAATCATCAAGGAACAACTCGCCTCGCCTCCGCCGGAAAATGGTTTCCAGATCCTTGAAAAAAGGATAACGAACAGCAGCCGTATTCTCTACTTTGGCGACAACGCCGGAGAAATCGTTCTGGACAGATTGTTCATCGAAACCATCAAAAAACAGCATGATACAGATATTACCTTTGTGGTCAGAAGCTTGCCGACCTTGAACGATGCCACCTTGAAAGATTCAGAACAGATAAGCATGGCCAACCTGGTGCCTGTCATAGAAAACGGTATGGACGGCCCTGTCCCGGGGACCCTGCTGGATCGATGCTCAAGGGAGGTAAACAATCTTTTTCAGGAGGCGGATCTGATCATATCCAAGGGCGGTGGGAATTTCGACACCCTGGATGAACTGCCGGAGAAACACAAAAACAGAATATCCTACCTGCTGCTATCAAAATGCCGGCCCTATCAGGAGCATTTTGGTGTGGGATTACATCAGCCGATACTTTGCCACGGATAGGCCGGGTACTTGATGTGTTTATCGAAAGAATATCCATCCTTTCTATACGAGTATATTCTTCAAGTCCGCAATGCTGTCAATGATGGCATCGGGGTTTTCCCTGCCTAATGTCTCCCGGTTGTCGAACCCGGTCAGAACTCCCACGGTTTTCATTCCGGCTGCTTTGCCGGCCTGGATATCGGTACGTGAATCACCTACATACATAGCGTGTTTCGGCAGGATGCCAAGTCTTTTGCAGCTCTCGATCAATGGGTCCGGTGCCGGCTTTTTCCGGGGTGCATCGTCGGCGGTGATGATGACTTCCATTAGATCCTTTATTCCCGAGTCCACCAGCGGGTACAGTTTAATCTTCATGTTTTCCCGGGGTGTGGATGTAACAATGCCCAGCTTGATCCCTTTCTGGGAAATCGTCTCCAGGGCCTCTTTTGCATTTGTGATCAACTTTGCCTGGGATCCAAAGAGAGTTGGGTATATCTCATCGATAATCCCCCTGATTTCCTTGAACAGGAGAGCCTTTTCTTTTGGTGTCTTACCCGGATACATCTGATCCCATTCAAAATCGCCATTTTTTGCTGCATCCCGAATTTTATCTTTCGACGGCATGGGGATATCGAGTCTTTTCAACACAATTTCAATGATTTGATAATATATGCCGATGGAGTCCAGAATCGTCCCATCGAGATCAAACAGAACAGCATCTACTTGTACTTTCATCTGGTTCAACTTAGATATCCTTTTTCGTTCTTCTCCCAACTAGTTGCAAGCTTTAAACATCTCACTTGAACCCTGGGATCCTTGAATCCTTCTTTTGGATCAACCCTTTTGGAGATGATCCTCTTTTTTATTCTTCTGGTGCATCCAATAGTAATAAAATGCCAGTAAGGTCATGCCATTGTCAATTTCCTTGTTATTAATCTTGGAAGTGATGTCGGCCAGGGGGATTTTGACAACGTCCATGTCCTCGCCGTCATCCAGCGTCTGCTTCTGCTGAAATTCGGCATCTTGTGCCAGGCAGACAAAACAGCGGTTGCTCAATATGGCCGGCTGCGGAAAACATTCACCGATGACATGGAGCTCCGAAGCGCTATAGCCGGTCTCCTCCAGAAACTCTCTCTGCCCTGCTGCAGAGGGAGATAAATCATCCGGGTCCACCAGCCCCCCCGGGAGCTCGAGATGTACTTTTTCAGTTCCATGACGGTATTGGTGAACCATAATGACTTCCTGTTTTGCGGTAAGTGCCAGCACCACAACCCAGTCCGGGAAATGTATGGCCATCACATCCATGGACTTGCCGGTTCTGGGCGAGCACGCTTCTTTTGACTCTATCTGCATGAATTTAAAATCATGCGATATTCTCCGGTTTCTAATTTCCCAGTGTTGGACCATCTTTGCAAACCTCTTGATTACGTGACGTTTTAGGTTCAGCTACACGCCAGGCGCCTTTTTGCTGTTAGCTACCCTCCGCCCCTCCAACCCTCGTATCCCCCTCCAACCCCTGTATGCTAGGAAGCGAGGATGCTTGGAGGCTGGGATGCTGCTATTCGCTATAAGCCGTCAGCCACCCACCAACCCTTG
>JASJGV010000599.1:0-5354 GCA_033791325.1 Desulfobacterales bacterium
AAATCAAATGGAATGGTTTAAAAAATATTAATAGAGTATACAGTAGATAAAGTAAAGGATTCTCTGTTAAATCGATTGTCACGAACACCTTGACATGGGCCCTTTTCAACGGATATTATGCCGTTCCATGATACACGTACTTAATTTGAACGCTTATCAGGCACTTGTCAGGTTATCGATATTATTTCAATGAATCAAATGGAAAAATGGAGGTTTGCATGCAGGATTTACAAGGCATATCAGTTGAGGAACTGATGAAAAATCCGGAGATAGGAAAGGTTATCGGTTGTGACAGCCAGGAAATGATTGAACGGCGAAGCCATGTGCCACTTGTCTGTGAGGTTTTTCACCAGCCTTATACCCGACTGATTTCTGAGGACATCTACCAGTTCCATATCGATCGGGAAGCCCGAAAATGCCTGCCTGCCATCATAGATAACGTGGTGCAGAAAGTCGTGGGTGAAGATACTCCGGACCAGGCGCTGAAAGCAGCTTACGGGAAGCAGCGCAATATCGGTATTGTTTTTTCAGGCGGCCCTGCCCCAGGTGGTCACAATGTCATTGCAGGTATTTACGATGCAGCAAAAAAGGCAAATCCAGAAAACAGGGTCTACGGGTTTCTGCTCGGACCGGAAGGCATTGTGGAAAATGACGTCACCGAAATAGATGATGAACTCGTGAATCAATATCGAAATCTGGGTGGCTTCACCATGATCAAAACGGGCCGCACCAAGATCGACACACCCCGGAAAATGGTGTTTTCCAGGGAGACATGCCAGACCTTGAACCTGAGTGCTCTGGTGGTGATCGGGGGGGACGATTCAAACACCAATGCTGCCTTTCTGGCCCAGGAGATGTTCAAGGACAATATTCAGGTCATCGGTGTTCCGAAAACCATTGACGGTGATATTCAGGTCAAAGACGCCCAGGGGCATGTGCTATGTGCCATGTCATTTGGTTTTCATACAGCGGCAAGGGCGTTTGCCAACTCGGTGGGAAACCTTTGTACCGACAGCAGTTCGGATGTCAAATACTGGCATATCTGCAAGGTCATGGGGCGGGTTGCGAGTCACCTGGCGCTTGAAGTCGCTCTGCAGACGCACGCTAACATAACGCTTATCGGTGAAGAACTCGCCGACTATACAGACAATCAGCGTATCCAGGCGGCGGACAAGAGTGAAGAAATAGATTACCACGCCTATGGCATGACGCTCAGGCATCTTTCACGTGTGATATGTGACGGAATTGTCAGGCGGGCGGCTTTCGGCAAGAATTACGGTGTTATCGTGATACCTGAAGGTATCCTGGAGTTTATAAACGAGATACAGGTCTTTATCATAAAATTGAGCACGATTATCGCTGAATACAACCAAACCCACGATTCAGATTTTCATGCCGCTTATCCGGTTCTGGAAGATAAACTGGAGTTCCTGAGACGTCTGGCGCGTCGTTCAGAAGAAGAAAACGGTGTCGCCGTGTGGAATCGGAGAGATGACGACCTGTTCAACGACATTCCGGAATTTTTCCAGGAAGGTCTTTTGATGGAACGGGACAGTCATGGGAATTTCCAGTTCTCCCAGGTGGAGACGGACAAGGTGGTCATGGGTCTGGTGAAAGACTACCTGGATATCCTGAAAGAAGAGGGGGAATACAAGGTGGGTATCGAACAGGTGATCTACCGGAAAAACATGGCCAAGAGCGGGTTGGATCCAGATCTCTATGGCAAAGCGATTTTCAGGAATTACCCAGACGACATGTTCCTGATGGTGAAGAAATCGATTATCAGTATCAAAACCTTAAAGCAGGCACTTCTGCAAGCGGGTCTGATCCAGGACTCCGATGACATTCCCGCGCCGGTAGAAAAAATATACCAGAAGTCGGTTCCAAAATTTAAAACCCAGGCACATTTTTACGGTTATGATGGGCGGGGAAACGATCCCACACGGTTTGACTGTAATTATACGTATAACCTGGGTTTAACGGTTTTCAGTCTAATTGCCAATGGAAGCACCGGTCAGATGGCAGGCATAAAGAACCTGGAGAAAGATTTTGCGGTATGGGAGCCCATCGGTATTCCGATTGCGCCGCTGATGCACCTGGAGGAGCGCAAAGGCAAACTGGCTCTCGTGATCGAAAAAAGCGTCGTGGATATTCATTCTACTGCTTTCCAGGCTGTCAAATCGTCCAGGGAGAAGTGGCTTGCGGCTGGTCCTGAAGAAGATGACTACCGGCGTTCGGGGCCCATCCGTTTTGCAGGCAAGAGCGAGGAAGATAGACCCATCACGCTGGTATTGAATGCCATAAAAACCGCCCCGGAAAACTTTACCCGGTAGTGTATGCGATACATGGCATATGATGTGAAGCGGCGCAGGGATAAGCCTCCGCGGCTTTTTATCATATTGACTTGAGAGATCAGATTAGGTACAAATACATTTAAATTCAAATTGTAGATTAAGATCCATATTATTGCGACAAAGTTGCATCTCATAAAAATCGTTTGAGGCTTTTTATTTGGGAAACATATCGATATGACCGATATTCAAAAAAATAATTCTACCGACGGCTCCGAGCGAAGGGAGCATCCGAGACTGTTTTTTCATTGTAAGGCCACCATTAGGGGAATCCATAAGCTGGTAAAGGTAACGGATATCAGCTTGGGGGGGTTCTTTTTTGAGTTAACCACCAAACAAAAGTTAAAACTTGGTACCCTGGTAGATGTGAGTATACGGTTGCCGACGGAAGCGGGCACGGTTCGTTTTAAAGCCAAGCTGATCAGCCAGGGGAAGCGGGGCATCGGTTGTAAATATGTGAGCCTCATGCCTGAAACCAGGAAAGCCATCCACACTTGCTTCGAGATGTTTCGGGATACATTACCCATCGACCAAAACCCGATCATTTAATGGGTCTGATCGGTCCCGGCACTGCGTTATTCAACCTTCGCAGTAGCACACTACGGCTTCAGGTTGAAATGCCTTGTGCCAGAACCGATCAAACCCATTAAATGATCGGGTTTGCACCCTCCATTTTCGTTGTTCGACTTCCTCTACTCTGAATTTATTTGGATTGGTTTGTTGTGATATAGTGGATGTGGAAAACGCAACGTCTGCAGTATGTAATTCAAGCTGAACCTTTTATGAGGTGAGGTTGGCGCAGGCGCAAGGCGTCGGGTCATGAAGTCATAGCTTGCTATTGCGAATGGGGAATGCGTTACATCTGCAGTATGTAATTCAAGTTGAACCTTTTATGAGGTGAGGTTGGCGCAGGCGCAAGGCGTCGGGCCATGAAGTCATCGTTTGCTATTACGAATGGCCCGCAACACCGCGCCTGCGCCAAGATCGCCTCATAAAAGATTAGGCGAGGTAGTCTTCCCACAACCCCCACATCAAACTCTGCTCGCTTTCATATCCAAAACAATAGACTTTCAAGAAATCCCGTGCATCATTGGACAAAGGCTCAAATTTGATGCCGATGATGATGCTGGTGCCGCCGGGTTCTTTTATCTTCTTGCTCCAGGCTATCGAGCCCGGTATGGAAATGTCGTCGCCGGATGGTAGTTTGATCTTCACGATGGACTTGGTATCCGACAGGGCATCCGTTCGCATGGAACCATATTTCAGCCCCAGGTCGATGCAGACGCCACCCAGGGAGATGTCCCGGCTCACGCCCTCGAAAGCGACCGGGGTGGCCTCTCCTTGACGAAGTGCCAGCATTACCGTGGCACGAACCGGCTTTTCATGTCGGGTTGACCGGCGGACGCTTGGCCATGACCGCCCATGTTCCCTGTTGGGAGGGCCCTTGTAAAGTTTTATCAAAAACTGCTCCAGGCGGGGATATTTCTGACAGGTTTCAACAAGGGCGGCTTTGCTGATCTTGACCACTTCTACCGGGGTGAGGGCTTTGATATCCGACAGGGAAGTTGTTTTCTTGTCGATGGGGAAAACATCACCGAAAATATCATTGTCGAAAATATGCTGCGTCGATGCTGCCGATCTGTTTTCCTGTTCGTTGATCGATTGTGCGGCTTTTTCCTCTATTGTGCCTGAAACGACAAAGAAAACATTACCACAGGTCCGGCCGGCACTGATGATGGTCTGGCCGGCATCGAACTGCACTCTTACCAGTCTCAGCATGAGGGCTATGAGCTCCTGGTAGGCTATTTGGGTAAAAAGAAGATGGAGTGGCGATTCCTCTTTTATAGTGGACTGCAGTGCTGTGTGAAATGCGCGACCCTCCGCATGGGTAGGTTTGAAAATAGTCCAGGCCAGTATTTTCGATACAATTGCCTGAAATGTCTTACCTTCATTCAGAAAACTCTGGGCGGCATGGGTAAAATTCTGGAAAGCATCGTTCTTTTTCTCGCGTTCCAGTAGATAATCGCCATAAGCCCTGTAAATTTCACCCTTGTCTGGGAAAAGGGACGTCAGATCATGATATTCTTTTTCAGATGTGAGTTTCAACGATCTGTCAGCGATTTTGCCCAAAATGCTGCGTTTATCTTCAGCGTGAAATTCCAAAGACTTCTTCTCCTTCAAAATGTTCAGCAGCAGATCCTTATAGCGCTTAATCCGTACCGGGCCTTTTACCAGGTGTCTACTTTATATCAAGTCGGTAACTATATTATACACTCCCGCAATGGCTTCGCTGGAGCGGTCGATGGCGGTCAGGGGGGCCATGCCGGATATCATGTTGTCAATCTGATTGTCCCGCATGATACTTCCTAAAATTGTCGGGTGAATCATCAGGTATTTTTGTGAAACGAGCTGAATGATACGTCCCGCTTCCCTGTCTCTTGGACTTTTGGTCATGTTGGTCACCAGGGCCGGGCGAATTTCCGTGATCTCCCGGCTGAGCAGGTTCATATCCTCTTCGCTGTTGTTTTCCTGCACGGCCTTGAGAAGATCCTTCACGGTCCGGACATTCATTTCGTTTTTTGGATCCATGGCCGTTTTGATCGTAGCAAGGAGGGCTGGCTTCTGGCTGCTTAACCTGCTCAACTTGCGATACACGGCATTTCTGACAAATGCATACGCGTTCTGGATCGAAATAGGCTGAGGCGTCAGCACCACGATCTTCCTGTGGGCCATGAGAAAGAAATCGAGGACGTTGTAGGAGGTGCCCGAACCTAAATCAAGTATCACAATATCGGTGTCCAGCTGCGAAATACTTTGCATGATTTTAATTTTCTGGGCGAACTGGAGATTGGCTAAAGACAGAATTTCACTGGCACCGCTCAACAGGCGCAGATTCTCAATACCCGTTTCAATGCAAATATCCTCAAGGCGGTTGTATTTCTTGGTGATATAGTCATTGATGGTTTTTGGTGGGCTCTTTATCCCCAGCATGGTGTGGAGATT